>RFZR01000151.1 GCA_009920595.1 Alphaproteobacteria bacterium
ATGATGGCAGCGACGAGGCCATAAACAATCGGGCTTCCTGTGATCGCGATTCCCTTAACATCGGTGATGACATAAGCGGCAGCTGTTATGCCTCCGAGAACCGCGAGCAAAATCGGTTTCCACCCCAATGATTCCTGACGACGCCCTGTAAACGCCAACAGAATAACGCCCAATGAGACAAGGACGATTCCGAATAAAGCGAGTGCGCCGGGATAGCCAATCGGCAAAAAGATAAAATCAAGAGCGGTGACAGCAAGCGGAATGGTTCCCCGCATCATCGGATAGGCGACGGCGAAAGGCATCAACCGATAGATGGCGACAAGGAGCCGCAAAGTTGTTGTGTTGAACAAGATTCCCAACAGCAGCCAAGGCACGGCCTCAAGAGGCGGCAAGCCGAAATAGAATGTGAAGGGAATGGAAATCACCCCGGCCATAAACACCGTCGCCGTGACCGCTGAAGACGGGTCGGGCCGTGAACGCGCTGCGGCATTCCAGCCCGCATGGAAAATGGCGCTCAACAGGGCCGCTAGAAAAGGAATTAAGTCCAACGCTGTTCGCTTTGTTGATTTGATCTGTCCTCGAAACCGTTTCTAGCCCGCCCCAAGGCATGGCCCCAAGTCCCAAAATGCCAAAGCATGGCACCTCCCCAATTTGGACAACGCTAGACGAACCGCTCTCGAAGCACGTGATTCCAGCCACAACGAGACCGGATGCCGCATCTGAGGTGTCTCCCGCTTGGAAAAACGCGGGCATACTGCTAGAGGCGTGCGCATGAGCACGCACGCCTTTGACCAAATTCGCAATTTTTCCATTGTTGCCCATATCGATCACGGCAAATCGACGCTTGCGGATCGATTGATCCAGAAAACCGGCGCGCTGGCCGAGCGCGACATGGTCGAACAAGTCCTCGACTCGATGGATATCGAGCGCGAACGCGGCATCACGATCAAAGCGCAGACGGTGCGGCTGACTTACAAAGCCGAAGACGGCAAGACCTATATCCTTAATCTTATGGACACGCCCGGCCATGTCGACTTCGCTTATGAAGTCTCGCGGTCACTTGCGGCTTGTGAAGGATCTCTCCTTGTTGTTGACGCGTCGCAAGGTGTCGAAGCGCAGACGCTTGCCAATGTCTATCACGCGCTTGATGCTGGGCATGAAATTGTACCGGTGCTCAACAAGGTTGATCTGCCCGCCGCAGAACCTGAGCGCGTCAAACAACAAATCGAAGATGTGATCGGCCTTGATGCGTCTGAAGCCGTGCCAATTTCAGCGAAGACCGGTTTAAATATCGAAGGCGTTCTCGAAGCCATTGTTAAAAAATTGCCGCCCCCCAAAGGGGACGAGACCGCGCCCTTGAAAGCGATGCTCGTCGACAGTTGGTATGATGCCTATCTCGGTGTTGTGGTGCTTGTGCGCATCATCGACGGTAAATTGAAGAAGGGCATGGATGCGGTCTCTTTCCGGTTGATGCCGCGCAGTTCGAAGACTTACGCGCCGCAATGGGTAAGCTTCGTTTGAATGATGCGAGCTTCTCTTATGAAATGGAATCCTCTGCCGCGCTCGGCTTCGGCTTCCGTTGTGGCTTTTTGGGCCTTCTTCATCTTGAAATCATTCAGGAGCGTTTGAGCCGCGAATTCAATCTCGATCTCATCGCAACCGCGCCATCGGTCATATATAAAATTGCGTTGAAAGATGGAACTGACATTGATCTCCATAATCCGGCAGACATGCCCGATATTATGAAGATTGAAACGATTCAGGAACCGTGGATTCGGGCAACGATTTTGACGCCGGATGATTATCTCGGCGCAATCTTGAAACTCTGTCAGGATCGTCGGGGGACGCAAGTTGATTTAAACTATGTCGGCAAGCGCGCAATGGTTGTTTATGATTTGCCGCTCAACGAAGTCGTTTTTGATTTCTATGATCGTTTGAAATCGATCTCAAAGGGCTATGCAAGCTTTGACTACAACATCACCGATTATCGTGAAGGTGATCTTGTAAAAATGTCGATCCTTGTGAATGCGGAACCGGTTGATGCGCTTTCGATGCTCGTGCACCGTACGCGCGCAGAATCACGCGGCCGCGCGATGTGCGAAAAGCTCAAAGATCTCATTCCGCAGCATCTTTTCCAAATTCCGATCCAAGCCGCCATTGGTGGCAAGATCATCGCTCGCGAAACCATTTCAGCTTTACGCAAAGACGTGACGGCGAAATGTTATGGCGGCGATATCTCACGTAAGCGCAAATTGCTCGACAAGCAGAAAGAGGGCAAGAAGCGCATGCGGCAATTCGGTAAGGTCGAGATTCCGCAAGAAGCCTTTATCGCCGCCCTCAAGATGGACAGCTGAACGATTTCAGGCCTATGCTCATCCTCTTAAAACGGGAGCAGGACATGTCCGATCTTTCAACTCTTGAAGGCTTCCATAAAAGATGGGTCGAGGTTTTTAACAGTCACGACCTTGACGCCCATGCAGCCCTTTACACCGAAGACGCGATGCTTTTCGGCGCGGTTCCGGAGTTGATGATCGGACGCGCGGCCATTCGCGGCTATTTTGCCGGGCGGGGGCCAAAAGTTCATGTCGCGCATTATCCTTTTCCGCATATTGTTATGATCAACGATGAGGTGGCGGTAACGGCTGCGCATGTCGATTTTGCTGATGGCGATACACTTATGCCCTACCGCGTGACCTGGATGCTTGTAAAAAATTTGGGCGAATGGAAGATCGCGCAGCATCATGGTTCGCCACGCGGGTAAGTGAGACGCCGTGATAGCTTTAACGATTATACTCGACGCACTCATCATCCTTGTGATGCTGTTATCGGCTTTCTTATGGTTCCTTGCGAGCCGCAGCAGGCTTAGGCGGATCAGTCGTCATGAAGTACTCGATTATGCCGATATCAATCGTATTGTTACCGCCGTTAATCGTGCGCAAATTCTGAATTCGCGCGCGGCGTTTATGACCGCACTTGCAGCATTGCTTGCAGCTTTTCGTGTCATGATCGATCTATGGGCGATGAAATAAGCTTCACCATCGCCCATAGACGATTTACTTTTAATCAAACAATTCTTCGAGGAAGGATTTCGGTCTCTTCTTGTAAGAATGTCCATAGGACGGCGGCGGATGGCCGTAAGAGGGTGGCGGCGCCGAGGGATAAGACGGTGGTGGCGCTGACGGATAGGATTGCGGCGGCGGTGCCGCCGTCACTCCACTGCGTTCAATGATTTTATCGAGTTCGCCGCGATCAAGCCATACGCCGCGACATTGCGGGCAGTAATCAATTTCGATGCCCTGACGCTCACTCAAAGTGAGCGGAACAGAACAAACCGGACATGGCATGCCAGCTGAGGAACGTTGCATGAGAGGGTCTCCCTGAATTCAGGCCCTCTCACGAGTCATCCACCATGGATGTGTAACGGATTGGGCCCAATGATGCGGTCCGACATCACATGGGTTTAAAAAACTAGGTTTTCAAAACCAATGTCAGAGGGGCCCGGCCCGCATGAGGAGAAAAGAGAAAAATTGCGGCAAATCTTTGACCGCTCACCAATCGCCTAAATTAGTGCGCGCGTGAAATACAGAAATCGACCACTTCAAGCATCGAACGCTTCATTGGTGTATCGGCAAAGATCGCCAAAGCATCACGCGCCATCGCTCCATAATGTTTCGCGCGCTCAATCGTATCTTCAATGGCACGATGCTTCTTTACAAGCGTCATGGCTTCCGCAAATTCGGCATCACCATGCTGGCCTTGCTCAAGGCAACGCTTCCAAAAGGCGCGTTCGGCTTCGTTGCCGCGACGATAAGATAACACAACGGGAAGTGTGATCTTGCCTTCGCGAAAATCATCGCCCGTATTTTTACCAAGCTTCGAAACAACACCACCATAATCAAGCGCATCGTCGATTAACTGAAACGCGATGCCAAGATTGGTGCCATAAGAGCGGCAAGCCGCTTGCTCCGCTTTGCTTTTCCCCGCGATGATTGGGCCAACTTCACAAGCGGCTGCAAAAAGAGCAGCGGTTTTTCCACGCACGACTTGAAGATATTCATCTTCAGTTGTCTCGGTATTTTTTGCGAATGCCAATTGCATGACTTCGCCTTCGGCGATCACCGTTGCGGCGGTGGAGAGCACATCAAGCGCGTGAAGCGAGCCGACTTCGACCATCATTTTAAACGCTTGGCCGAGCAGAAAATCGCCAACAAGAACGCTGGCTTCATTACCCCACAACATCCGCGCCGCTAATTTTCCGCGCCGCATCTCGCTGTCATCGACAACATCATCATGAAGCAGAGTGGCCGTATGCATGAACTCGACAGCGGCAGCCAGTTTGACATCCCCCTCGCCGCGATAATCGCACAGCGTAGCGGTTGCCAAAGTCAGCATCGGCCGCAAACGCTTGCCCCCTGAGTCGATCAGGTGCCGTGCGATCTCTGGGATCATTTCGACATCCGAGCCCACGCGGGACAAAATCAAGCGGTTGACGCCCTCCATACCGGGGCGCGTCAGGGTGAGAAGCGCGTCGAGCGACGGTCCACCGGATGATTTTTCCTCAAGAGACACAACAACGCCCACGATCCCGACCCTTTATTCTGCCCACCAAACCGGCCGGAAAATGCCACGCCGTCGGCCGCCATGCAACTTGCCAAGCGGGATTGAGGCCCGATACTGAACCCCTATGAGCATTACTGATTTTTTTGGTCAACAAATCCGCCTGGCCCAAAGCGACACCGGCCACCGAGCCGGCACGGATGCAATCCTGCTCGCATCCCTCGTCGAGGCCTCTGAAGCCGGCCTTGTGGTCGATGCCGGAGCGGCTTCGGGCG
>RFZR01000152.1 GCA_009920595.1 Alphaproteobacteria bacterium
TGAGTCATGTCCAGTTCGCGTAAACTCAGTAATGAAGAAGTCGCCGCCCTCCTCGAAGGCCTCGAGGACGGCGCGCTCGACGTTGGAACGGGCGTTTTACCGGGCAAGGAATATCAGCCCTATGCGCTCGGCAATGATGACGCGAACCTCTTGGGCGACCTCTACACGCTGCGCCTGATCAATGAGCGCTTCGGCCGCCAATTCCGGAATATTCTTCTGCCCATGCTGCGTTTCGCGCCGCGGGTGCAAACCATGCCGCCGGAAACAAAGCGCTTTGATGAATATCTCTCCGGACTTGATTCATTTCTCAGTCTGACAACGCTTCGAGTCGATGAACTCAAGGGTTCGATTCTCGCGACCGTTCCAGCACGCCTCATCAGCATCTTGGTAAATTCATTTTTTGGTGGACGCGGCGACAGCGCTGTGACGCGCACAAGCGAATTCACGCCCACTGAGGAACGCATCATCCAAATTGTCATGGAAGGTGCGACGAAAACACTCTCGGAAGCCTGGAAAGAAGTTTACGAAGCGAATTTCGATGTGATGGCGAGCGAGATGAACCCCGCCTTTTTGTCCTTTATCGAAGGCAATGAGCAAGTGGTCATCTGTTCTTTTGTGGTTCAATTGCCTTTTGCAAAGCCGGCGGCCATTGAACTCGTCTATCCTTTGCAAATGCTGAAATTAATCGCGCCGCTTCTGCGCTCGAAAGTGCAACGCATTGGTGAAAATCGCGATGAAAATTGGGCAACCCGCTTGCGCGATGCCGTGCTCCAAATTCCTCTCGTTATTGCGCCGCGCGTGGCCGAGCCCACAGTCAATCTGACACAGCTTTTGCGTCTTCAGCCGGGCGCTGTGATTTCAATCGAAGCCTTCAACGACATCCCGATTTATATCGAAGGTCACCCCCTCTTCACCGGTCGCATCGGCGAGAAAGACGGCAAGATGGCCGTCTCCATCATCGACTAAGATCAGAAACGGATCCGTTCCATGTCAACAGTTGAAAATGAAAAGACAGATCAAGGGGATCTTCCGCAGGCCTCAGCGCAAAATCTGAAGCTCCTTGAGAATATCGAGGTGAAACTCACAGTCGAAGTGGGCGGAACACGGATCATCATTCGTGATCTCTTGAAATTGAATGAAGGCTCTGTTGTCGAACTTGATCGCCTCGCCGGTGAACATCTCGATATTTTGGTGAATGGTACTTTGCTTGCCAAAGGCGAGATCGTTCTGATCGGTGAAAGTCTCGGTATTCGGTTCACTGAAATCATCTCACCGGAACAAAGGTTGCGGAGCATCTAGTGGCAAGCGTCACCTCCATCATTTCGGTTTTTGTTCTTCTCGGCGGCCTCGTGGCCGCCGCGATTCTGCTGAGACGCTATCGTGATCGATTGAATGCCGCCTTTGTCAAAGGCCCCTTATCAATCAAGAGCGTTGCTAATCTCGGCGATGGATCTCGCGTAATTTTGATCGAAGTCGATGGTCAACAAGCGCTCTGTGGCGTTGGTCGGCAGGGCGTCGGCGCGATCACGCTTCTCCCCCGATCATCTCACCAAGGTGAAGTTTCATGACGCGTCAAAGGCTCGCGCTTAGTTTTCTCGTTGTGAGCGGCGCTCTCTTGATGGCCGGTGGCGTTTATGCCGCACCGGCTTCGCTCTTTGACCTGCCGGTTCTGAAACTTGAGAATTTACCGGCAGGCGGCCAGTCACTCTCGCTTTCATTGCAAACGCTGATCTTGATGTCAGCTTTGACGATTTTGCCGTCAATGCTTCTCGTTACAACGAGTTTCACACGCATCATCATTACATTGTCGATTTTGCGCCAAGCGCTTGGGACCCAACAAACACCACCTAATCAGGTGCTCGTTGGTATTGCCCTCTTTCTCACACTTTTCATCATGACGCCAACATTCAAAGAAGCGAATGATGCCGCCTTCCAACCTTATTCTGCCGGTCAAATTGGCATTGAAGAAGCAGGCGTGAGAACAGCCACCATCATGAAAGGCTTTATGCTGAAACAAACGCGGCAAAGCGATATCGCAATGATTGCCGAGTTGCGTGGTGATGCGGGCTATCAATCTGCAGCGGATGTGCCCTTTGTGGTGGCCGTTCCAGCCTTTCTCATTAGCGAATTGCGTACAGCCTTCACGATTGGCTTTTTGCTCTTCCTACCCTTCCTCGTCATCGATATTGTTGTTTCAAGCATTCTCATGTCGCTAGGTATGATGATGCTGTCTCCTATGCTTGTATCCTTGCCCTTTAAGCTTCTGATGTTTGTGATCGTTGATGGATGGGCGCTGACCTTGAATTCACTCGTCGAAAGCTTCACACGCGGATTATGAAATTATGGCATATGAGCAGTTCATCGCGATCGGTCATGAGACGCTTCTGAGCACAGTCCTCACTGTGACACCGGTGCTGCTTGCGGGTCTCGTGATTGGCTTGATCGTGGGTATCTTTCAGGCCGCAACATCCATTAATGAGGCGACATTGGCATTTGTGCCGAAACTCATCATTGTCGGACTCGTACTTGTGCTTGCAGGTCCCTTTATGGTCGCAACGATGACCGGCTTTTTTCAAACCGTGTTCACCGAAATCGGACGCGTGAACCGATGATCATTCTGGATAACGCAACACTTCTCGACACTCTTGTTGCGTTTATGCTGGTCTCTATTCGCATCTCTGCAATGCTGCTCGCCGCACCACTTTTCTCCGCTTCGAGCGTATCGATTCCCATTCGGATCGTAACGTCTTTAGCGATTGCGGTGATGCTGGTTCAGGCTGTGCCAACGCCGAAAATTGATTTGCTCTCACCAATGGGCGCTCTTGCGATTGCCGGTGAGGTCATTGTCGGCGCAGCCATCGGCTTTATTTTCCAGTTAGGCTTTGCCGCCGTTCAACTCGCTGGTGAACAAATCGCCGCGTCAACGGGTTTGGGGTTCGCGGCGATGGTTGATCCGCAAACGGGTACGCAATCGCCTGTCATCAATCAGTTTTTGAGCATCATGATGCTCTTGTCATTTTTGACACTCGAAGGTCACCATATTTTATTGAAACTGCTTGCTGCAAGTTATGAAGCGCTGCCTGTTGGATCGGCGTTTTTTAGTGCCAATACATTGATTGGCATTGCCAAAGCAGGCGCTTTGATTTTCTCGGCAGGAATGTTGGCCTGTTTACCGATCATCGTCGCTTTGTTTCTTGTGACCTTGGTCATCGGTATTCTGACGCGCGTTGCTCCGCAAATGAATTTGTTCTCGGTGGGTTTTGCGATTTCTATTCTTGCGGGGCTAGCATTGATGCTAGTGGCTTTACCGGGACTAACAGCGAGTATGGCGGGCATTCTTGATGAGACAGCCAATCGCGCGCGAAACTTGATTCTCAACGGAGGAGGCGCCTGATGGCTGAGACCGACGAGGGACAAGAACGCACAGAAGACCCAACCGGCCGAAAACTTGAGCGCGCGCTTGAAGAAGGTCAAATTCTGACATCAAAGGAATTGCTCATAGCGGCAGTCATGCTTGGTGGCGCGCTACAGATCTCAATTGGTGGTCATTATTATTTCACTGAATTTCTAAACGCATTTCGCAATGGTCTCGATTTTTCGGATGTGTTGCAACGCGATCTCCCGCTTCCGTCGGCCATCGCGGCGCGTATCTCAGATATTGCATGGCCCATGATCTTTTTTTCGATGCCGCTCGTGGCCATTCTTGTAACGGCTCAAATTGCTTTTGGCGGATTTCACTTTGTGACCGCAAATATTGGTTTCAAATTTGACAAACTCTCACCATTAAAAGGTCTCGGACGTATCTTTGGCATAGGCGGCCTGATTGAGCTCTTTAAATCTATTGGCAAAACGATCCTCATTGGGATTGTAGGCGTTGTCTATATATTACATCGTTTACCAGAAGTGATGGCGCTCGGGCGAATGCCTTTTGAGATTGCAATGGCAGACGCAGGAAGCCTCGTTGCGTCAACCTTGATCGTTCTTGTTTTTGCCACTCTAATCATTGCTGCCGTTGATGCGCTTTATCAATGGTATCGTCACCGGCAAAGTCTGATGATGACGAAGCAGGAAGTGAAAGACGAAATGAAGGAGACCGATGGATCTCCGGAAATCAAGAGCCGGATTCGTAAATTGCAGCGAGAGGCCGCAGAACGCGGCTCCGTTGCCAATATTAATCAGGCGCAAGTGATCATCACCAACCCACAACATTTTGCGGTGGGCTTACGCTATGATTTCGTTAAAGGGACCGCACCAAAAGTGGTTGTCAAAGGCTCAGATGCGATCGCCAAAATGATCCGCGAAAAGGCGGCCGATAAGAAAATGCCGGTGCTCGAATATCCGATGCTCGCCCGCGCAATATATTTCACTTCCGAAATAGGCGGTGAAATTCATTCGGAGCTCTACCGGGCTGTCGCTACCGTGTTAAGCTTCGTTTTCCATGCTGGCGCTGAAGGCGAAAAGCCGGAAATTGAGGTGCCAAAAGAACTTCAATTTGATATGAATGGCAGACTAATGGAGCGTCGCCGTGTCGCCTAAGGTTGACCCCGCCTCCGCTGAAATGTCATGCCATGGATGCGTTCATTTCTATGTGACACATCAACCAACTTGGCCATATGGCTGCCGGGCATTTGGGATGCGTTCGCGGCAGCATCCGGCACGAGATGTGCTAGTCAATTCTGGAAAGCCATGTCGTATGCGCCAAGGTCAGCCGGTCAAAGAATTTTCGCTTAAGGATGTTCGATCATGAGTAAAAAGCCCGAAAAAGCCGCTCCCAAAGCCGAAGCAAAAGCGGAAGCCCCT
>RFZR01000153.1 GCA_009920595.1 Alphaproteobacteria bacterium
CCGTCTTTCAGGGCAAGATTGCGAACGTGGCACGTTCTCGCAACGCCATTCCGTGCTGATCGATCAGGAGACCGAGCGTCGTTACAAGCCCTTGAGCAATATCCGCGAGGGCCAAGGCAAATATGAAGTCATCAATTCGATGCTTTCAGAAGAAGCCGTCCTCGGCTTTGAATATGGCTATTCGCTCTCAGAGCCTAATGCGCTCACGTTGTGGGAAGCGCAATTCGGTGACTTTGCCAATGGCGCGCAAGTCTTGTTCGATCAGTTCATCTCATCGGGTGAACGCAAATGGTTGCGCATGTCGGGTCTCGTTTGCCTTCTCCCTCATGGCTATGAAGGTCAGGGTCCGGAACATTCATCCGCGCGTCTTGAGCGCTTCTTACAAATGTGTGCGGAACTACTTCCATATTTTGCGTCGCCAGATCAAACGCGAATTCCGCAAGCCACTCATTCTGATGACACCGAAATCGCTCTTGCGTCATAAGCGTGCGGTATCCCGCCTTGATGAGATGGCAGAGGGTACGAGCTTCCATCGCGTCCTGTGGGATGATGCACAGTACCTTAAGAACGAGAAAATCAAACTCGCAAAAGACAATAAAATCCGTCGCGTCGTGCTCTGCTCGGGCAAGGTCTATTATGATCTTTACGAGGAGCGCGAGAAGCGCGGCATTGATGATGTCTATCTCTTGCGCGTCGAACAGCTTTACCCGTTCCCGCTCAAGGCGCTTGTCAATGAGCTCGGCCGATTCAAAAACGCCGATATCGTCTGGTGCCAAGAAGAGCCGAAAAATATGGGCTCGTGGACGTTCATCGAGCCTTATCTTTCTTGGGTGCT
The DNA here is from genome assembly GCA_009920595.1 of Alphaproteobacteria bacterium. GTDB lineage: Bacteria > Pseudomonadota > Alphaproteobacteria > Rhizobiales > Beijerinckiaceae > CAIUPE01. Next base: position 836 of record RFZR01000153.1, read on the forward strand.
TGAACAAACCGGATCGAAAGTGAAGCGGCCGCGTTATGCAGGCCGTCCGGCATCGGCGGCCACGGCAACCGGTCTCATGTCCACCCATCTCGCACAGCTGCAAGCCTTCCTCGACGAAGCCTTCGCAGCGTGACCGAACATTGAATCAGTACAGCCAAGGAACTTATCATCATGGCCAGTGAAATCCGCGTCCCGACACTCGGCGAATCCGTCTCCGAAGCGACAATCGGCAAATGGTTCAAAAAGCCCGGCGATGTCGTCAAAGCCGATGAGCCCGTGCTCGAATTGGAAACCGATAAGGTCTCGCTCGAAGTCAACGCACCTGCCGCCGGCACGCTGGCTGAGATCGTTGCCAAAGAAGGCGATACAGTCGGTGTGGGCGCTTTGCTCGGCACGATCACCGCAGGCGGCGCCAGCGCGGCACCTGCTGCACCTGCATCAGCACCCGCAAAAGCAGCGCCTGTTGCAGCACCTGCACCTTCAGCAGCATCAGCCGTTGATCATGGTCCAGCCGTTTCGCGTCTGGCAGCAGAGAGCGGCGTCAACCCTTCAAGCGTTGCCGCATCCGGCAAAGACGGCCGTGTGACCAAGGGTGATATGCTTGCCGCCATCGCAACGGGTGCAGCGCCCGCGGCAGCAACACCGATCAACCTGCGCGCACCTTCAGTTGCCGATGATGCGTCACGCGAAGAACGCGTGCGGATGACAAAGCTTCGTCAAACCATCGCGCGTCGTTTGAAAGATGCGCAAAATACCGCCGCGATGCTGACGACGTTCAACGAAGTCGACATGACGGAAGTCATGGCCCTGCGCAATCGCTACAAGGATACATTTGAAAAGAAGCATGGCGTGAAGCTCGGCTTTATGAGCTTCTTTGTGAAGGCCTGCACGCAGGCACTCAAGGAGTTGCCAGCCGTGAATGCCGAGATTGATGGCACCGATCTCGTTTATAAAAACTATTATCATGTCGGCATTGCGGTGGGCACGGATAAGGGTCTCGTCGTGCCGGTGGTGCGCGAAGCCGATCAGATGGGTCTTGCCACAATCGAAAAGACGATTGCTGATTTTGGCAAGCGCGCGCGTGATGGATCTCTCAAGATCGAAGAAATGCAGGGCGGCACTTTCACCATCACCAATGGTGGTATTTATGGCTCTCTGATGTCGACGCCGATTTTGAACGCGCCGCAATCGGGCATTCTCGGCATGCATAAAATTCAAGAACGTCCGATGGTGGTTGGTGGCAAAATCGAAATACGTCCGATGATGTATCTCGCTTTGTCCTATGATCACCGCATTGTGGATGGCAAAGAGGCCGTCACCTTCCTCGTGCGTGTGAAGGAAGCGCTTGAAGACCCGGCGCGTCTTGTGCTCGATCTTTAATTTTATTTGATGTGCGTCTGATAAAAGCCGGAGGCTTTCATGTCCTATGATCTTGTTGTGATTGGCTCCGGCCCCGGCGGTTATGTCTGCGCCATTCGTGCAGCGCAGCTTGGCCTCAAAACGGCGATTGTTGAAAAACGTTCGAGCTTTGGTGGCACCTGCCTCAATATCGGTTGTATTCCGTCAAAGGCTTTGTTGCACGCCTCTGAAATGTTTGAGGAAGCCGGTCACGGCATGGCCGCGCTCGGTGTGAAAATCGGCAAACCCACGCTCGATCTCAAAGCGATGATGAAACATAAATCAGAAACAGTGGATGCCAATGTTCAAGGCGTCGCGTTTTTGTTGAAGAAGAACAAGGTGGATACATTCATCGGCACCGGCGCGATTGCCGGTGCGGGTAAAGTCTCGGTCACAAAAGCCGATGGCAAAGTTGAAACGATTGATACAAAAAACATCGTGATTGCTACGGGTTCAGAGTCAGCGCCGCTCCCCGGTGTGGCGATTGATGAGAAGACGGTTGTCACCTCAACCGGCGCGTTGGAACTCACCGAAGTGCCACAAAAACTTCTGGTGGTTGGCGCGGGTGTGATTGGTCTTGAATTGGGTTCGGTCTGGCGTCGTCTCGGTGCGGAAGTCACCGTTGTCGAATATCTCGATCGTATCTTGCCAGGCATGGATGATGAAGTCGCCAAGCAAGCGCAACGCATGTTTGCGAAGCAAGGCTTCAAATTCGAACTCGGTATGAAAGTGACAAAAGTCGACACCGATGATCTCGGTGCTGAAGTCACGATTGAACCCGCCAAAGGGGGCGAAGCGAAAAAAATTGAAACCGATATTGTGCTCGTTGCCATTGGCCGTCGTCCTTACACCGACGGCTTGGGGTTAGAGGCCGCAGGCGTTCAGATGGAACGCGGCCGCGTGATCATCGATGATCACTTCCGTTCCTCTGTTGCAGGCATCTATGCGATTGGTGACGTCGTGCGTGGACCGATGCTCGCGCATAAAGCCGAAGATGAAGGCGTGGCGGTTGCCGAAATCATCGCCGGCAAAGCAGGCCATGTGAATTATGATGTGATCCCCGGCGTTGTGTATACGGTTCCGGAAATCGCAAGCCTCGGCAAAACCGAAGAGGATTTGAAAGCGGCGGGTATTGCTTACACCGTCGGTAAATTTCCCTTCACCGCAAATGGTCGCGCGCGTGCGATGCGCGCCACCGAAGGTTTTGTGAAAATTCTCGCAGACGCTGCGACAGATCGTGTGCTCGGCTGTCACATTGTGGGCAGAGGGGCAGGCGATCTCATTCACGAAGTGGCGGTACTGATGGAATTCGGCGGCTCGTCAGAAGATCTCGCACGAACCTGCCACGCGCATCCCACAATGAGCGAAGCGGTCAAAGAAGCCGCCCTCGGCGTCGAGAAACGCGCGATCCACATTTGAGCAGACGCGGCGATAAAGTCGTCACCATTGCCTTGATGCGGACAGAATGGCGGGCCATGTGAGGCAAATGACCCGCCGCCTCGTCAAATCATTTTGGTTCCTCTTGGCCTTGCTCTTCCTTTTGGAGGCATGGCTCTGGGATCTTGTGCGTCCGGTGATCGCTGCCGTGATCCGGCTCATCCCCTATGAGGCGTTCAAAGCCGCACTCGCACGCGGGATCGCTCGTCTGCCCGCCGCGCTCGTGATTTTCGTTTTCGTTCTGCCGGATGCGCTCTCATACCCAGTTCAGTTTTTTGCTCTCTGGATGGTGGCCGAAGGCGCCGTGATCAGCGGGACGGTGCTGTTTATCATCGCCAAAGCCTTCGGCCTCATTGGCACACTCATTCTTTTCGAAGTGTGCCACGAAAAGCTCGAAGAGCTTGCCTGGTATCGCTGGGTCGCGGGGCAATTCACCAAAGCGCGGGCTTGGGCGCGGCACCAAGTTGAACCAGCTTTGGTCCAGTTCCGGCACTTTCGCTCTCAAATTGAGAGTGAATTGACCAGCCGCTTCGGCCGGGGCGGGGTGCTAGCCCATATGCGCCGCCTACGCGCGCGGCTGATGCGGAAGGCGGGAAGAGTGCCTTAACCCCTTTTTCTTGACTCTTTCCCGTCGCTTCCCTACTAAACCGCTCATTCATCGACGTTCTCGTCCTTGAGCCGCCGCCCGGTCCATGAGGCCGGAGGTCCACGCCCGACAGCGCGTTGCGCCCTCGGGCGCGTTTGGCTTTGGGGCGTCACGCATGCGAGCGAAAAAGTGGTCTCCGGTTTTTCGCGGAAAGCATGCGTAAACGTTAGAGTGGGCGAAAAGGTATTCGATGTTCGAATCTCTGAGCGATAGACTTTCCGGCATTCTGAATGCGCTCACGCGTCGCGGCGCGTTAAGCGAAGAGGATGTGAATGCCGCTCTGCGCGAGGTGCGTCGCGCGCTCATTGAAGCCGATGTCGCGCTCGATGTTGTCCGCTCTTTCACCGATAAAGTGCGCGAGCGCGCGGTTGGCCAAGAGGTCGTCAAGTCTGTTACGCCCGGCCAGATGGTCATCAAGATCGTCAATGATGTTCTTGTTGACACATTAGGCTCTGATGCCGCGCCG
>RFZR01000154.1 GCA_009920595.1 Alphaproteobacteria bacterium
GATGTAAGCCCCGGAATTGAGACGGTCTCGTCACCTTTGAGACCGAGTGTTTTCCAACTCGTACCCTCTTCAAACACGAATGGCACAACGCCCATGCCGACAAGGTTTGAACGATGAATCCGCTCGAAGCTTTGCGCCACAACCGCGCGCACGCCTAAGAGGTTTGTACCCTTGGCCGCCCAATCACGTGATGAGCCATTGCCATATTCGACACCCGCAAAAACAACGAGTGGCGTACCTTCTTTTTCATACTGCATGGCGGCGTCATAGATTGATTGCCGCGTGCCCGATGGATAGTGAACAGTCAATCCGCCTTCAGGCGTTGAGCCGTCAGCGTCTTTCACCATGAAGTTCTTGATGCGGATATTGGCGAAGGTCCCGCGCATCATCACTTCGTGGTTGCCACGCCGCGTGCCATATTGATTGAAATCGGCCGGATCCACTTTATTGGCGAGAAGATATTTGCCCGCCGGTGATGCTGCTTTGATCGATCCCGCAGGCGAAATGTGATCGGTTGTGATCTTATCGCCGAAGAGACCGAGAATGCGTGCATTCGCGATATCGGTGACAGGCTTTGCCGTTTTGGTGATGCCAGTGAAGTAAGGCGGGTTCTGCACATAAGTGGACGCGCCTTCCCAAGCATAGGTTTGGCTTGTTGGTGCTTTCACCTTGCGCCAGTTCACATCACCACGGAACACATCGGCATATTTTTCTTTGAAGATCTTCTTCGTCACATTCTTAGCGATGAAGGTTTCGATCTCCTTATTCGTCGGCCAAATGTCTTTGAGATAAACGGGCTTACCCTTTTTATCAGTACCGATGGGTTCGTTCGTGAGATCAATCTGAACCGAACCCGCGAGCGCATAAGCAACAACAAGCGGCGGCGAAGCGAGATAATTCGCTTGCACGTCGGGTGACACGCGGCCTTCGAAATTGCGATTGCCTGAAATCACCGCAGCGGCAACAACACCATTGTCATTGATCGCTTTTGAAATCTCTGTCGGCAGCGGTCCTGAATTACCGATGCAGGTCGTGCATCCAAAGCCGACAAGATTGAATCCGGTCGTGCATCCAAAGCCGACAAGATTGAATCCGAGCTTGTCGAGATCTTTTTGTAATCCCGCTTTCGCAAGATATTCCGCAACCACTTGTGAGCCTGGTGCAAGTGAGGTTTTCACCCAAGGCTTCACTGTGATGCCCTTTGCAACCGCATTGCGTGCCAAAAGACCCGCGCCAATCAACACTGATGGGTTTGATGTGTTCGTGCACGACGTGATCGCCGCGATCACAACATCGCCATGTCCGATGTCGAAATTCTTGCCTTCGACTTTATAGCGCGCGGAAAGCGTTTCGGCCTTTTTATATTCCGCTTCCATCGCAGCAATGAAACCGGTCTTCGCATCGGTCAAAGCAACGCGACCTTCAGGACGCTTGGGGCCCGCGAGTGAAGTCGTCACTGAGCCAAGATCAAGTTCAAGCGTATCGGTGAACACCGGATCCGGCGAAGTCTTTGTGCGGAAGAGGCCCTGCGCTTTTGCATATTTTTCAACAAGCGCAATGCGTGCGGACTTGCGGCTTGTCATGGTGAGATAATTCAATGTCTCGCCATCAACGGGGAAGAAACCACAAGTCGCGCCATATTCAGGTGCCATATTTGCAATGGTTGCGCGATCGGCAAGTGTCATCGCGTTCAATCCGTCGCCATAAAATTCAACGAATTTATTGACCACACCTTTTTTGCGTAGCATCTGCGTGACCGTGAGTACGAGATCGGTCGCCGTGATGCCTTCTTTGAGTTTGCCTGTGAGTTTGAAGCCAATCACTTCCGGCAACAACATGGATTGGTTGACCAAGCATTGCGGCTTCAGCCTCGATACCACCAACGCCCCAACCCAGCACACCCAAGCCATTCACCATGGTGGTATGTGAGTCTGTACCAACAAGCGTGTCGGGGTAAGCAAGTTCAACGGTCTGAGTGCCTGTGCGCTTTTTGATCTTTTCTTTTTTGGTCCATACGGTCTGCGCAAGATATTCGAGATTGACCTGATGGCAGATGCCGGTATCAGGCGGCACGACAGAGAAATTCTCAAACGCCTGCTGACCCCATTTCAAAAAGCGATAGCGTTCGCCATTGCGTTGATATTCGAGATCGACATTTTTCTTGAACGCTTTTGCGGAACCGAATTCATCGACAATCACCGAGTGATCGATCACGAGATCAACCGGAACGAGCGGATTGATTTTCTTCGGATCACCGCCGAGTGTTTTCATCGCATCGCGCATCGCCGCCAAATCGACAACCGCCGGAACGCCGGTGAAATCCTGCATCAACACACGCGCCGGGCGGAACGCGATTTCGAGTTCTTTCTTGCCCTTTGTTTTCAACCAGCCAACAGCGGCGGTGATGTCGGCTTTTGTGACCGAGCGACCATCTTCAAAGCGCAGCAAATTTTCGATCAGCACTTTCAGCGAGAAGGGCAATTTTGAAAGGCCTTTGAGGCCGTTCTTCTCAGCGGCAGCGAGCGAATAATAATGATAGGTCTTGCCGCCAACTTTCATGGATTTACGGCATTTGAAACTGTCGAGCGATGACATCGCGGATCTCCCATCGGGGTTTGAATTGGTCTCGATCGGTTTTAACCGATCGGGTTGACGCCGCCCCGGGAGTGCCCGGGCCCCCTGCATCGCTCAAAGACGTTGCACCGGCGTGACGGCCTTATAGAAAATTTCGCGCGAACGGGCTACATGGACTTAAGGCGGGGAGCGCAAAATCTTCGCGTTTTTTGATGGGTGTCACACGCGTATGAAGCTTTCCGTTTCCGGTCTTGCCGTAGCGCGTTCAGGCCGATCCATTTTTTCGCATCTCGGATTTACGGTGAATGCCGGGGAAGCGCTTGCGCTTATGGGACCCAACGGCTCTGGCAAATCGACCTTGTTGCGGGTTCTCGCAGGCCTGCTTCCGTCAAGCGCCGGGACGATTGAATGGAGTGGCGGGCAGGAGGATGTACCGCTTTCTGAAGAGGCTCATTATCTTGGCCATCGTGATGCGTTGAAACCAGCGCTGACGCCGATTGAGCTTTTGACTTTTTGGCGGTCGCTTTTGGGGCGGACTGCACTTGATCCGTCAACCGCTTTGGAGCGCGTGGGGCTGGCACATGCAGCCCATTTACCGTCCGCCTATTTGTCGGCGGGACAGCGCCGTCGTCTTTCACTCGCGCGTCTTTTGGTGGCGCATCGTCCTTTGTGGTTACTCGATGAGCCGACGGCGGCACTTGATCAGGCCTCTGAAACAATGTTTGGCGCGCTGGTTGCGGATCATCTCACGCGCGGCGGTCTGGCTCTCATTGCTACTCACGCGCCGCTTCCCATTCCGACACGAACTCTTTCCCTGAAAGGCGCATCATGAGTGCCTTTTGGGCTTTGATCCGCCGCGATCTTCTGATCGCCATGCGCATTGGTGGTGGGGCTGGCGTAGGCCTCGTGTTTTTCCTGATGCTTGTCACGATCATGCCCTTTGCTGTGGGGCCGGATCTCGTTCTGCTTGCGCGGATTGGACCGGCAATTCTTTGGGTCGCGGCTTTGCTTGCGACGCTTATCGGACTTGATCGTCTGTTTCAGGCCGATGAAGAAGACGGTTCGCTCGATCTGTTACGGATGGCCAATTTGCCATTGCCGCTCGTTGTGCTCGCAAAGGTGATTGCCCATTGGTTGATGACGGGTTTGCCCTTGGCATTGGCCGCACCTTTTCTGGGTTTGCTTTTGGCCATGGAGCCGCAGGCGCTTCTGGCTGTAACCCTGACTTTGTTGATCGGTACGCCTGCATTGACCTTTATCGGCGCGACGGGCGCGGCGCTCACAGCGGGGCTGCGTCGTGGCGGGCTCATTCTGGCAGTTCTGGTGATGCCCCTGATGATCCCGGTTCTGATTTTCGGGATATCCGCCACATCGGCGGCCCTTGGGGGTCCAGTTCCGTTTCACACGCCCTTTGCAATTTTAAGCGGCTTGGGACTTTTTGCGCTGGTGACCGGAACGATATCGGCTTCTCTGGCTCTTCGCGCTTCGGAGTCTTAAGTCGTCTTCGGTCTCACGATTTCGCGCTCAGTGATGATGAGATCAAGCGGGATGTCGTGGGGTTCGTCGGGGACTTCATTGATCTCTTGAACAGAAAATCCGACGCCAATCGTAAAGGGCCGCGTGAGCGCAGTGAGGCGAGAGATCGCCTTGTCATAGAACCCTGCGCCATATCCGATGCGGTGGCCACGTCGATCAAAAGCAGAAAGCGGCACAATCATCGCCACAGGATTGAGCGCTTCAGCCATATCAAACGGCTCGCTCAAACCAAAAGGCCCGCTTTTCAAAGCTTCACCGGGTTGCCAGCGCCTGAAGACAAGCTCTGTTCCCGTCACAACGGGAAGCGCAAGCGGGACACCTAAAGCGGAAAACCGCATCATCCCTAGGCGCGGATCAATCTCGCTGCGAATGGGCCAAAAGCCACTCAAGGGCCCATCGCCGATCCGATCACGAAAGTGATAGAGTTGGTCCGCGAGCGTTGCAGCCGCTTGATCGCGAATTTCATGCGAAAGCGCATCTCTGCGCGCCAAGGCCTCCGAGCGGAGGCGGGATTTAAGGGTTTTAGACATCAAAGGCAGAAACCAAACAGTGCGGAGCCGCAAAAGCCGTGGAACGATCGATCCCAGGTGCCTACATAAGTAGG
>RFZR01000155.1 GCA_009920595.1 Alphaproteobacteria bacterium
CGAATTTTCCCTTGTTTTACAAAGGTTTGAAGCGTCTCAAGCGCTTCGAGCATCGAGTTTTCCGATCCCTCATAGGCCTTGGCCTTGAAAGCCGTCGGATTTGAACCCCAGGGCATCGGCCGATCAGGCCAATGGATCTGATAAAGATCGATGCAGTCGGTCTGAAGGCGGCGGAGGCTGCCTTCAAGCGCTTCGATCATCTGGGACTTGTTCACTTCTGGCGAGGATCCGTCTTTGCGGAGCCAGGTCATCCCGCCGCGATCCCGACCCGCGACTTTGGATGCCAAAATCACCTTGTCGCGATTGCCCCGCGCTTTGAACCAGTTGCCAATATAGGTTTCGGTGCGACCCTGCGTTTCAGCTTTGGGGGGAATGGCATAAAGCTCGGCGGTGTCTAAAAAATTGACCCCGTGTTCCAACGCATAATCCATTTGCGCGAAAGCATCTGCCTCGGTGTTCTGCTCGCCATAAGTCATCGTGCCGAGGCAGATGGTTGAAATGGTAAGTCCTGTGCGGCCCAAAGGCCGAAAAGTCATAGACACAATCAAAACTCCTTACGCGTCAAAACACACGACGCATACGCGCTTAGTCTAAATCATGAAGATGATGGGTGACTAGCGCAGAGCGCCAACAAACTCATCTAATTGAGGCATTATCTTTCGCGCGATCACTTCAACGCCTTCTGCATTCGGATGAAGTCCATCGCTCAATAAATAGGCAGCCTGACCCGCAACACCTTCAAGCATAAAGGGATAAAGCGGAGCACCATTCGCTTTTGCGAGATCTGCATAAAGTGAATCGAAATCTTTCGCATAGTTTTCGCCATAATTCGCAGGCGCCCGCATCCCTAAAATGAACACGGGAATCTTGCGCTCTTTCAACCGATCGAAAATGGCTTTGAGATTCGCGCGCGGAACCGAAGGATCAAGGCCGCGCAACATGTCATTGGCCCCAAGCGCGACGATCACGCCTGAAACACCATCGGGCAGGCTCCATTCAAGCCGCGCGAGTCCATCGGCCGTTGTGTCGCCCGAAACGCCCGCATTCAGAATGGTCACATTCCGGCCTTTTTCTTTCAGGAGTTTCTCAAGCACGGCGGGCAAAGCCTTGTCCTGCGGCAAAAGATAACCCGCTGTCAGACTGTCACCGAGTGCGACAAGCTGAACCGCGCGGCCTTCTGCTCGTGCGATGGACATCAATGGCAATGCGCATAAAAGAGCCGCGACGATCAGTCCCGTGCGAAGGGGCATAGCGAAAGACATGAAAGCACCATAAGTGAAGAGTGAGTTGGCAAGTATCATGAGATCAGGATCGGCAGAATGGTGAATGAGGTCAAGGCGGTTGACGTGCAATCGCTTCACATTGAATTAGGTCGTGACGCTTCACGCGTCCATGTCTTAAAAGGAATCGATCTCACCATCAATCAAGGAGAAGCGGTCGGGCTGGTGGGACCTTCGGGTTCGGGCAAGTCAACTTTGCTGATGGCGATGGCAGGTTTGGAACGCGCGGGTTCCGGCAAGATCATAATCGCCGATCAAGACATCACTACGATGAGCGAAGACGAGCTTGCACAATTTCGTGGCCGTCAGATTGGTATTGTGTTTCAATCCTTTCATCTCATTGAAACCATGACCGCGCTTGAAAATGTCGCTGTGCCCCTTGAACTCGCTGGTCATAATGATCCCTTCACACGCGCGCGAAAGGAACTAGAGGCAGTCGGGTTGAAGGATCGTCTCTCACATTATCCTTCAGAATTATCAGGCGGCGAACAACAACGCGTCGCAATCGCCCGCGCGCTTGCGCCTGATCCGACATTGCTTCTTGCAGACGAACCAACCGGTAATCTCGATGCCACAAATGGCGATATGATTGTCGAGCTTCTCTTCGCCCTGAAGCGTGAGAGAAATATGACTATGGTTCTTGTTACTCATGATCTTCGTTTGGCTGCGCGTTGTGATCGGACGATCCAATTAAATTCCGGCAAGATTGTTACAAAGAGCGATGCATCGTCATGAATGCGGCGACATTAAAATTTGCGCTCAGAAATCTTCGCCAAGGGCTCGCAGGATTTAAAATCTTTCTGGCCTGTATCGCACTCGGTGTAACCGCCATTGTGGGTGTTGATTCACTTGCGCGCGCCTTAACCGATGGACTGGCTGCGCAAGGTCGTACACTTCTTGGCGCGGATCTTGTGATCTCGCGCATGCACCGCCCGGCTGAACCTCATGAATTGGCGCTTATTCAATCAAAAGGTCGGATCACTGAAATCATCAGTTTGCGTGGTATGGCGCGCGCGCATCAAAAAGCAGCTTTGGTTGATCTCAAAATTGTTGATCAATCCTATCCTTTGCTTGATGCGCCGGTCTTTGATCCGGCTCTGCCTCTTCAAAAAATCATGGAAGAGAAAGATGGTGTCTATGGCGTGGCAGCGGACGCGGCTCTCTTCGCGCGCTTAGGGGCAAAGGTCGGGGATCAGATCGCGCTTGGCGATACAGTCGTCGAGTTGCGCGCAACACTCGTCAATGAGCCAGATCGCATCGGTGCAGGAGTCACGCTCGGCCCGCGCGTGATTATGAACCGCGCGGCTTTTGAGAAAACAGGGTTGTTGAAGCCGGAAAGCCTTATCCGATACGCCTATCGCTTGTTGCTCGATGATCCGCGCGATGAAAATCTCGGTGCGATCGATGAAGCTTTAAATTCGACGCTCACCGCAGCGGGATTTGAACTCCGGGGGCGCGGAAACGTATCTCCACAACTGACACGAAATATCGAAAGATTTTCACAATATCTCGGTTTGATCGGCCTCACCGCCTTGATCATTGGCGGCTTAGGTGTTGCGAATGCCGTGATGGCTTATCTTGATCGTCGTCGGAAAACCATGGCGATCTTCAAAGCGATTGGCGCCAGTGGTTCACATGTATTTCAAATCGCATTCATCGAAGTGATGATGCTTGCGGGTTTAGGAACAATTATAGGCCTTTTGTTGGGCGCATCCTTGCCCTATCTGGTCGCAGGTTTAGCTTCTGGCATATTGCCCTTTCCGATCGCACCGCATCTTTATCCTGATCGGCTTCTTCTGGGCGCGCTTTATGGCTTGCTCACATCCGCGAGTTTTGCTTTGCCCATTTTAGGTCGCGCGCATGATCTTCCCGTGGCGATCCTGTTCCGTGATGATTCCTCACAAGAGCAATCAAAAGTGAGACGACGGTACGTTGCCATGACAATTCTTGTCAGTCTCGCACTCTTCGCACTCATTCTCTTTGTCGCACGTGAACGGCAGATCACGCTCTTTGTGATGATCGGCATCAGCCTCGCTTTTCTTTTACTCCGAGGCGTCGGCATACTCATCATGAAATGGGCGCGCTCCGTGCCGCATCCCCAACGAACTGAATGGCGATTGGCGCTCGGAAATATTTATCGACCGGGTTCAATCACACCTGCCCTCACTTTGGCGTTAGGTCTTGGTGTCACTTTGCTTGTGGCCATCAGCGCGACACAGAATAATCTCGTACAACTCGTTTCATCGGGCCTTCCTACCAAAGCGCCGAGTTTTTTCTTCGTTGATATTCCCGCGCGTGATCTCGCAGCCTTTGATCAATTCATGAAAGTGAAACAGCCTGAAGCGCGTGTGTCTCATGTCGCTATGCTGAGGGGTCGCATCACAGAAGTTAAATCCATGCGTGCGGAAACTGTTGTTGCCGAAGACAATGCACGTTGGGTTCTTGATGGTGATCGCGGGATTACATTTTCGACCACCGTTCCCGAAGGATCGCGCGTGGTTGAAGGCACATGGTGGCCAGCTGACTATTCAGGTCCGCCACTTGTATCGCTTGAAGCGGATATCGCCAAAGGCTTGGGGCTCTCGCTTGGCGATATGATCAAAGTGAATGTGCTTGGCCGAACCATTGAAGCGAAGATTACAAATTTGAGACGTGTCGATTGGCAATCGCTCGGCATCAATTTTGTTTTGGTGTTTTCACCCAACACATTCAAAGGCGCACCGGTTAGCTATCTCGCGACTTTGACGAATGAAAACGGCGTTCAATCGGCTGCGAGTGAAACGCAGCTTCTCGTGGATGCCGCCGAAGCTTTCCCGGCTATTTCCGCAATCCGGGTGCGCGAAGCGCTCGAAACCGTTCGGGAAATGATTGATCAATTAGCATTGGCGATCCGTGGTGTGGCGGGAATTACAATTTTGGCTAGTATTTTAGTGCTCGCGGGAGCAGTCGGTGCAAGCCAAAGGCGACGCATTCGCGACGCGGTGATTTTGAAAACGCTCGGCGCGACAAAAGCGCGTCTTCTTTCTGCGTTTTTAGCCGAATTTGCGATCATTAGCCTCGCCGCCAGCTTTTTTGGTTTGATTTCAGGGCTTTTAGCGGCGTGGGCTTTGGTGGCCTTCACATTCAAAACCGCGTTCACTTGGCCACTCGGGGACCCTTTGATCACAACAATTATGGCGGTGTTTGTTGCAATTAGCCTTGGTCTCATCGGCACATGGCGCGTGCTTGAAGAAAAACCGGCGCGGCATTTGCGCGCGTCCTAACACGCTATTTGTGCTGGCACGCTCTTGTTTTTGACTCGCCCTTGTTTTTGCCAAAATTAAACGCATATTAATTCTGTGTCGCGATCATTGGATCGTGAACTACAGACGGAAAAAGGGAAATAAAATGGTAAATTACGATCGCAACGCCTCCGCTTGGACTACAGG
>RFZR01000156.1 GCA_009920595.1 Alphaproteobacteria bacterium
GCGCGATCCAACATGCGGCTTGTCGCCAATTCGCGCAGACGCGGGCTGATTTGATCATCCCCCAAACCCATATGGCGATAAGCGACTGCGAGCGCCAAATAAACACGACCCGGATGATCAACGCCGATAAAGCTCGCATTAGCGATGATATTCAAGGATTGCTCGCCGCGATAATCGGGATGGGCGCGCCATCCAATATCCGCCAAAAGACAGGCGGCATGTCTTAAACGCTTCTCATCAGGCGTTTCTTCAAAATGAGCCGATTTCATGAATTGATCGGTCCAGCCGATGATCTCCTCGCAATGTTGCGGCGAGCGCGAACGCAAAATATTCAAATCATGCGCGGCACGGATCAGCGGGTCTTCCTTTAATTGCTTTTTTGAAAGCCGCTCAAAAATCAAACCCTCACGGACACCCAACGCCGAGACGACGATATCAACGGGTGCGCATTTTTTTATGAGTTCTTCAAGAACCAGAGCGCCATAGGCAATCAAAGGCCGCCGCGCCGCCGATACGGCATCAATTGAATCTATCGTATCGGTCGAGACGCGTTCAACAAGAGCGGTAAAATCTTTGGCATCGCGAACCGGGATCACATAATTATGCATCACTTGAAGCGGATAACCGCGCTGCTTCATGTGAAGCCGCGCAAGCGCACGCCATGTGCCGCCGATGACATAAATCGATTTTTCACGCGCTGATTTAAGCTGCGGGAGGTCATCCAATTGATCCCGAATGATCTTTTGCGCTTTCTTGAGATTGCCTTCTGAAAGATCTTGCAAGGAAATCACGCCAATCGGCAGGGTCACCCCTTTGCCAAGCGTCGATCCTTTCACAGAAATCAATTCGAGCGAACCGCCGCCCAAATCGGCCACCAATCCATCCGCTTTATGAATGCCATAAGCGACACCCAAAGCCGATAATTTTGCTTCGCGTTTACCCGTCAAGAGTTGTGCTTTGACGCGCATGATGCGCGAACATTCTTTTAGAAATGCTGCACCATTCTCGGCATCACGAGCGGCCGCCGTCGCAATCACCTGCACATCCGTGATCTTCATAATGTCACAAAGTACACGGTAACGACGCAAAGCCTCATAGGCCTTTTGCATCGCCTCTTCGGCAAGAAGCCCCGTGGCCAAGACGCCGCGTCCGAGACCGCAAAGCGCCTTCTCATTGAAGATCGGCGTTGGCGACCGCGTCAAACCTTCATAGGCGACGAGACGAACGGAATTCGATCCGATATCGACGATGGCCAAGGATTTCCCGATCTTTAATCGGCCTTGTGCATTTTTCGGCATGAGTCCCATCCGCTTTGATTCGCGCCGGATCATACGCAGTTTCAAAAAGATTTCACGCCTCTATGGACTTTTCTTTTGTGGACTCTGTGGTCACATTTTTAGTGGCTGACTTCTTAACCGCCTTGCCTCGCCCCGAAAGGCTCGGATTGGTCATAAAATATTGATGCGCATTTGAAGGCGTATCGGTGGGAGCTTTCTCGATACGGGTCGAAGTGCCATCCGCATTGATACGCCAACTCTGTTCATTGTCATTCAAATTCACAACCATGATCTGGTTTAAGACCTGTTCATGAACCGTTGGGTTGAGAATGGGGATCAAGACTTCGACACGCCGATCGAGATTACGCTGCATGAGGTCGGCAGAAGAAATATAGACCTTGGCCTTAGCATGAGGAAGACCGTGACCATTTCCAAAAGCATAAATTCTCGTATGTTCCAAAAACCGACCCACAATCGATTTCACGCGGATCTTGTCTGAGAAGCCCGGTATACCCGGACGTAAGCAACAAATACCGCGCACAACGAGGTCAATCTCCACACCGACTTGGCTCGCTTCATAAAGCGCGTCAATGATCATTGGATCGACGAGAGAATTACATTTGCCCCAAATTGCTGCGGGTTTACCCGCCTTGGCAAATTCAATTTCTTTGGCGATGTTATCGAGCAGCGTTTTCTTAAGCGAAAAAGGCGAAGCGGATAGGCGCTCTAGATGCGTGGGCTCCGCATAACCTGTAATGAAATTGAAGATTCGTGCGACGTCACGCGCAATCGCGGGATCGGCGGTAAAAAACGAAAGATCCGTATAAACTTTCGCGGTAATCGGATGATAGTTGCCAGTCCCGAGATGACAATATGTTGCCAGCTGACCTGCTTCGCGACGGATCACCATTGATAGTTTTGCGTGAGTTTTAAGTTCAATAAATCCAAAGACAACCTGAACGCCGGCACGTTCAAGATCGCGCGCCCAGCGAATATTGGCCTCCTCATCGAAGCGCGCTTTTAATTCAACAAGAGCCGTGACGGATTTCCCCGCTTCAGCCGCTTCTGCAAGCGCTCTTACAATCGGACTATCATTCGAGGTGCGATAAAGCGTTTGTTTGATCGCCACAACATTTGGATCACGCGCCGCTTGTTGCAAGAAATTCACAACAACGTCGAAACTTTCGTAAGGATGGTGAACGATCAGATCCTTCTCGCGGATCGCAGCAAAACAGTCGCCGCCATGATCGCGGATACGCTCAGGAAAGCGTGGATTATAGGGACTGAATTTTAAATCCGGTCGATCAACACCAACAAGTTGCGAGAGATCGTTCAACGCCAGCATACCATCGATTTCAAAAACGGCATCGGGTGCGACTTGGAATTCTTCAACGACAAATTGACGAATCTCGGAGGGCATACCGGCATCGACTTCAAGCCGGATCACCGAGCCCCGGCGACGCTGTTTCAAAGCGGTTTCAAAAAGACGCACGAGGTCTTCGGCTTCTTCTTCGATTTCAATATCGCTGTCACGGATCACGCGGAACGCGCCAAGACCTTTAACGATATAGCCGGGAAATAATCGGCTGATGAAGAGTCCAATCGTGTTTTCAAGCGAAATAAAGCGGAGCGGCTTAGGGCCCTCTTCTTCGCTTGTCTCCGTCGAAGGCAAGCGGATGAA
This sequence comes from Alphaproteobacteria bacterium, assembly GCA_009920595.1. Taxonomy (GTDB): domain Bacteria; phylum Pseudomonadota; class Alphaproteobacteria; order Rhizobiales; family Beijerinckiaceae; genus CAIUPE01. The sequence continues at coordinate 2,959 of RFZR01000156.1, forward strand.
ACGATCAATCTTGCTTGGAATACGGATCAACGCATTAAGCGCACGGCCATCGCTAGCGCGCGCGAGAGTCAAAGCGAGCGAGAAACCAAGATTAGGAATGAACGGGAACGGATGCGCTGGATCAACCGCTAAAGGTGTAAGAACAGGAAAAATCTGTTCAACGAAAAAGCGATCAAGCCAACTCCGCTCGGGCTCACTGAGGGTTTCACCTTCCACAAGAGACACGCCCGCTTCATTGAGCTTAACGCGTAACTCGCGCCAACGCGCTTGTTGATCGGCGCTCAGCTCAATGACTTCTTCCCCAATGCGCGCCAATTGTTCGAGCGGACTCATGCCATCTTCGGACATTTCCGCGACATCGGATGTCACTTGGCCCCGAAGCCCCGCTACACGCACCATAAAAAATTCGTCGAGATTGGTTGCTGAAATCGAGAGAAAGCGAAGCTGTTCAAGAAGCGGATGGCCAAGATTGGACGACTCTTCAAGAACGCGTCGATTAAACTGCAACCAAGACAATTCGCGATTGATGAAACGACGGGGCGATTTGGCAAGCGTCGCGGGCGTTCGCGGTCCTGTTGACCGCGCCCGTGCCAATACGGAACTCGCCTTTTTTGTATGAGGCATAACCTCTGACCCTCGTTTCTTCACCTGAAAGATGTAGTCCTTTCAGGGAATTATGACGGTCATTTGACACGAAAGCGATGCGTGAGGGCAAGCTATGCTTGTCTGCAGGGTTAATGCGGACGTCTCAGGACGGGATTTTGTCGGAAGGATCGGGCTCAGGCGCACGGAAAAGATCGAGCGCCAATCCGCGATTGACCCGCCGCCCTTGGGCTAAGGCCTCTTGATCAAGCCGTTCAACCGCGCGGCGTGCGGAAGCAATGGAGCGGTCAATCCGGTTCGTAAGCGTACCGATCAAAGCCGTATCGACCACCAATTGCCGATCAACGAAGAACTTAACAAGCACCGCCTGCAACAGAGCTTCATCCGGCTGATCAATTGCAACTGAAGGCGCAAGCCTCAAACGTGAAAGAAGATCAGGTGTTTGAAGGCCCCATAAATCAGGCGCTTTCTGCGCCGTGATCAGAATAAAACCGCGCTTTTCCCGCGAAGCGTTCAAGAGATGAAACAAAGCGTGTTCATCAACACCGCGATCAGCATCTTCAATGACAAGCGCACCATTTGAAACAAGATGCGGCACACGATCCATCGTGATGTCGGCGGCATTAATCGTCCATGCGCGGGCACGCTCAGCCCAGATCGCTGCGAGATGGGATTTGCCGCTCGATTCTGGACCAATCAAAACCAAAACGGGATCATGCCATTGCGGCCAGGCCTCAATACGAGTGAACGCCATCTCATTGCTGGGGCTTACGAGAAAATCCTCAGCCTCCAACCGCTCAGCGACCGGCAGGTCGAGCGGGATCTGGCGGGGTTTTCCATTCATTCAGACGCATCCGCGAAGTGATTAAGCCATTGGATGACATAAACGAGCATGGAGGCTGCGGTTAGGCCCGCGACCAAATAGCCCCCGTAATGCACAAGGCCTGCGGGAAACAAATCAAAGGCTTTGACGGAGAGAACCATGCCGCCAAAGGCGATCTGACCAACCGTATTCACCTTCGATAGGAAGACGGGCTTCATCGCCATGGGTGAACCCAACAGCCAGGCTAGAATGATCCCGCCGACAATCATCACGTCGCGGGTCACAACCATGATGGTCAACCAGCCGGGTATTTGCCCGAC
>RFZR01000157.1 GCA_009920595.1 Alphaproteobacteria bacterium
ACCATTTTTCTGTGAATGTGCGGGGTACTTAATGAAATATGAATCATTTTTTAGTTGGTCTGAGGAAGCTAATGATTGGAGTTCCGTTACAAGCGTTCGGGAAACCAATGCGCAAATAGCTGCATACTGTTGGTGCAATGTCGGTAATGGAATGCGCGGCGTAATTGGTTGAAGCCGGAACATTCTTTCCATATAGAATGAAACTCCAGCTCCTGTGGATGCAGTTTCATTTCTATAATCCAATCTCTTAATATAATAATATTGAGATGAATTATCTGGTGCATATGGAATTTGGATGGAAATAGTATCTGCTCCAGTTGATGGGGTAAATCCCGCTCCAAAAGACATGACATAAGAACGCTTTGTTGATGATCCACCACCTGATGAACCATCACCCCCACGATTCAATGTCCGCGTATTTAAGGATGATGTTTTGCGATCATCACAGATCCGAGTCTCTCGTGTCTGATCAATTTGATTCTGAGTCAAATCAATCCTGCATGGGGTCAATTCAAGACGTGGTTTTGAATGTCCAGTAACAGGCGAGAAGATCAGCGCTGCAGTGATGATTGTTAATGCAAGACATGAAACGCGAAATGAGGAGTAAGACATCGCAAAGCCTTTGGAGGTGATGGCAAAGCGATCACTCGGCAAAACTCTACCGATGGCGCGCGCGGCATTGCGTGCACCCGATCGAACTGCCTAAAAAAAAGAGAAGATGTCGTCGGTCTGAAAAGACCGACGATTATTTTGTGATCATTGCATCAGGGAGACGCTGTTGCCGTTGCTGTTGCACCACCACCGCCTGTGCCTTGTGCCGATTGTCCGGGTGTTGAAGCCGTTGTTGTTGTGCCTGTTAGCGCAGACGCATCGGACTTCGATGATGCGGAATTGATTTGCGTATGAGCATTAGCATTCGCACCGGAAAGAGACGCAGCTTGGCCATCACCTGTGGTGAGGCTTTGACCACCCGATTTACCTGATGCTGCTGAAGACCCACGACCCAAAGATGTTGTTGTTGGATTGCTGAAACTTGCTGAACCCGACTGACCCGTACCGCTTCCCCCTGCGGCCGAACTTGCGGTCGTGTCCGTCGAACCGGCAATTGCATAAGAGCCCGCAGCGCCAGCAGCCATCGTGGCTGTTGTTCCCGTTGATGATACTCCGATTGCCGTTCCATAGCCCGTCGCCTCAGCAAAATTTGGTTTTGATGACGCCGCAAAACTAAAGCCGGTGGTTGTTAAAAGAAGAAGAGCAACAATCGATAACTGATTGACATGACGTGTCATGAGATCGGCTCCGCATTGAAAAGGCGAGATTCAAACCGAACAAAGATTTCGGATTGGGTGAGCATCACTCCTGCATCATGCAAAAACATGATGCAGGAGCGCTTTGATCAAAGACTCAGAGCTTGCCTGCGACGGCTTCACCGCCACCGGCTGCGCTGCTTGAACTTGATGCTTTACCGCCATCTGCCGAAGAGGCTGACGACCCCGACATGCCGCCACCGCCGGCGAATGTCATCGTGCCATAACCGCCCGAAGACGCACCGGCCATGCCCATGCCGGCACCGCCTGCATCAGCCGCTGCATTGCCACTGGTCTTCGATTCAGCTTTTGCTCCCCCGCCGGCATTGGTATCGGCAGCGTTTGCACTATGCGACGTCACATTCGTGCCACCTGCCGAACCTTCACCACCAGCAGCAGCTTTCGCACCGGCCTTGCCGCCAGACGTGCTGCCAGCTGATGTGTCAACCATACCGCCGCCGCCAGAAACACCTGCAGCATAGCCAGTTTGTGAATAGCCGAGGCCACCGCCTGCGCTTACGGCAGATGCGCCGGCAGAGCTGCCCGATCCATGGGTCCATGCTTTTGTTTTGTTGCCTGAATCACCACCGCCATAGCTCGTGCTGATATTGAGACCATTGGCCGATGCTGCCGTGATGCCGAATGCCAATGCGGCAACTGTGCCGACCGCAACCAAATGAGAACGGGATATAATCGTCCGGGACATAGAAGATCTCCGTTGTTAGGACAGCCGCCCTCATTCCCGATTTGATCGAGGTCAAAGTCGGACTGCCAGTTGATGTTAGAAAGGGGTTCTTATTGTCTCAGAACGGCTTCCTGATTTTGAAGCCGTCTTGTTTCGATATAGCTTCGAAGCGAAATGAGATCATGATCGTTTCACTTCGTAACCAGATCTCCTGACCGTTCATCTCTTTAAGGAGAACTCAGATCGCTCCAACAGCGCCGATTTGATTGGAGTATGACTTACAGTATAGAATATAGAATCTTTATTCGTCGAAGAATGAGTGTCGTGGTTGTGGAGTGTTAAGATGATGAAGCGTCTATTCTTCTTTGCTCTCTTGTTCCTATCGCTTCCAAAACAAGACGTTTTTGCTTTTGAAGATCGTCGTACAGTTGAACTCATGTTGGTTGGATGCCGCTTTCAGGCGCAAAGGCCTGCGCCCGTGCGTGACGCTGAATGGAGCCAGTCTTTTGAATGCCGTGACGCTCTGAGAACCATCGTTGCTGATGGGCGCCGACAACCTAAATTTCTGTCCTCGTGTGTTCCCGATAGCGTTACAGAACATGAGATTGCGCGTGCCGTCGTGCAAATTCTTGAGCGCAATCCCGAACGGTTCAAGGAACGTTTTGATATTCGCGCAACAACGGCTTTGCACGAGGCCTGGCCGTGTCCTTAAAATCAATCAGAATATACTTTATCAGGTAAGCGGCAGCTTTCGATCAATGATCTGTTGCCAAAGATCTTTATCGATCGTTCCGGAATTAGGGGTTGTCGCCTTCGAAAGATTTGTGATCGAAAGCGAAGCCAATTTGCCATTCTGGAAGAGGCCGGCAATGCCGGACAAATTGGTAAACAGACGCGGTGAAGCATCCGTCGATTTTCCGCCAAATGACACGATCGAATCTGAAATTGTCAAAGGCGCTAAAACCGCATCAAGATTTTTTCCTTTAAGAGAATTGTAAAGGAAGACTCCGTTTTGGACTGAGCTAGTATCGGTCACTCTGATATTCTTGAGCAACCCGGAATCAGCAAGGGATCGTAACTTGCTTGCCAAGGGCACGGCCATGGCTGCGCCAGATCCCGATACAAAATTCGACGTCGTGCCCGCGATCGAAAAGCCGGAAAGATAAGCACCCAGATTTGATGTTCTGAATGCCTGTTTTACACCATCAATCTTTGCAAAATCGGTTACGGGCACAGTAACGCTAACGTTTCTGAGTTTACCTTTCAGCGCTAAGTCCTTTAAAGCCTGCGGTACTGAGGGCGGACTTGTACTATCAATCAGAATATTCGATAGATTATCAGAAACCTCAAATCCAGAATCAAGTTTTGCAAGCAGATTGCCCTTTGTCAAAAAGCCCGTTGCTGGCGTCGAACCATTCGCAGGCGTCCAAATATCTGCAATCGTTATAGGCGTAGTTGCCTTGATCAGCGAGATTTTCGAATTCAATGAAGCATCCGCCGACAATAATTTGATATTCTCGGAAGTGTCTTTAATACGGAATGATTCAATGATTCCAGGAAAGCCTTGGAAATCCTTGAGCCCTAGCACCGCCGGAGACGCCGAGGAGACACCTTGCGCTTGATTTACAGTCACATCGCCCTGAACCGAAATCTTCGAAACAAGAGATGTAGGACGACTATAAAGCTGATTAATAGCCACCCTATTTTCATTTGAAAGAAGATTCGCAGCCGTGTCTGAAATTGAGAGAGGATTGATCAGGCTGACCTGCGGCGAATTGGTCAATAAATCATTGATAGCAACCGCGTCACTGGCGGAAACTGGTCCTGAGTTCTGAATACGAACAGAGGCGCCAATGGGCAGTTTTTTTAATGCCTCCGCATTCTGCGCCACTTGCTGTGATGTCAAAGTGAGAGAACCGGCACTCAGATCCGTCAGAATCAGATTGTCGAGCTTGCCGGCTTTTGCGAGTGCGCCGATCACACCAAGATGGGATTTGAAAAAGGCGACGCTGTTGGTGATCGAGAGTGAGTCGGACGTGGTGGCGATGGACCCCATCCGGTTAGCGTCGGCGATTTTCTGGATATTGGAACCGAGAAACAGAAGATTGTCGATCGAGTCGCGTAAATTGACCCGTTTGACATTGGCCGTTGCCGAGACCGTATTGGCGTTGGCGGCGGTCACATCATTCACATTGATGCCGAATGTTCCGGCAATTCTTGTGAGGATATTCGCACCGGCTTTCAATTGCGAATAGGTCAGATCGAGGTCATTGGTGTCATTGACCGTATCGAGCTGAACGGTGTTCAGCATTTTCGCATTTGTCAGATAAGATAATTTGTTCCAGGCATCGGGATTTGTGAGCGCCGTGGCCGTATCCGTGATGGTCAGAGGTTTTTCCAATTTTCCCATCAATTCGGTCGGCATCGCCAGGAGCTGATCAACCGACATTTTTTCATAGACCATGGCGAATTTGGTCGTGTCTTTCAATTTGCCGATCAGTTTCGCAAATTTCTGCAATTGCGCGTCGGTCACACGCACGACAGTTGAATTCGATCCTGTAAGCTGGATCGAATTGATCATGCCCTTATCGACAAGATCATTCAATTTGCTGATTTCGCCCGAAGTGAGAGACAGGAAATCTTTATCGATCACAAGATTGAACGGAGCCTTGCGGGACCCATCAAGA
>RFZR01000158.1 GCA_009920595.1 Alphaproteobacteria bacterium
TGCGCAGGGACGAATCGACCATTTTCGATCCGATCTGCACGACGAGTCCGCCGATGATTTCCGGATCGACTTTAAGATCGATCTCGGCTGCCTCACCGGCCACATCCCGAAGCGCCGCTTTGATGGTCTCGAGAGCCTTCGATGAAGGAGTCTCGGCCAGCGTGACGGTGGCGCGCGTCACGCCGCGATCTTTGTCGACCAAAACGCGGAATGCCTTCACCATCTGGCGGACGGCGAAGAGGCGGCGCTTTGAAGCGACAAGAAGAAGGAATTTCTGGGCCAATCCCGCAATCCCCACTTTTGCGAGGATCGGTTCAAGCGCGCGCAATTGCTCGTCAGCGCTGAAAACCGGGCTCATCACAAAACGGGTCATATCCGGATTTGACGTCACAAGACCGTCGAACCGGTCAAGGTCGGCAAGAACGGCGGAAACAACGTTGGTTTCTTTCGCGAGCTCGAACAGAGCCGTCGCGTAACGTGCTGCAAAACCTGAAGAATTTGATTGTTCAGCGGCCACCGGCGTTAATCTCTCGGTTCTGGGGTCGTTTGACGCTCCCCGCCCACTCCGCAAAGCCCGGGGCGCTGCGGCATAAAACGAGGAAAGTCAGGAACATGCCACCGCGCAGAGCTCGCACCGCGACACGGGCGGGTGACTAGCATAGGCCCTTCGCAAGTGCAATGCGGCGAAGGTGCATTTGAGCCCCTCGACTTTGGGCCCATGAGCCAAAAATGACCTGCGGGCTGTCAATAAAAGCTCTGCGGGTCGATATCGACCCCAACACGGACATTTCCGGTGGGTTTTGGCGCCCGGGCGAGCCACTCCTTTAGATAAGTCTGAATCGGCACCGCCCGCTCGGTTTTGACCAGAATCCGGAAGCGATGGCGGCCTCTGATCACCGCAATCGGCGCTTCCGCGGGGCCTAAAACGGTCACTCCCGCAGGCGGTTCAGCCACTCTCGCCAAAGCGCGGGCGTGAGATTCGGCAGGAAGCCGATCATTCGCCGAAATGATGAGAGACGCGAGCCGTCCGAAGGGCGGTAGACCCGCCGCCTCGCGCTGAGCGATTTCCTCGCGATAGAATCGTTCAGCATCGCCAGAGACGAGCGCGCGGATAACCGGATGATCCGGGTCATAGCTTTGAAGAAGGGCTCGACCTGCGGTGTGACCGCGTCCGGCGCGCCCTGTCACCTGTCCCAGCATTTGAAAGGTTCGCTCGGCCGCACGCGGATCTCCCGATGTGAGTCCAAGATCTGCATCCACGACGCCGACAAGGGAGAGATAGGGAAAATGATGACCCTTCGCGACGAGTTGAGTGCCAATCACGATGTTGAATTCACCCGCGGCCACCGCTTCGATCTCTCGACGCAATCTTTCAATGCCGCCCGGCATATCGGACGACAAGACAAGCGCACGCGCTTCGGGAAATTGTTCGGCGACTTCTTCTTGCAGTCTTTCAACGCCCGGACCGCATGCCGCTAAGCTGTCTTCTGTTGAACAAGACGGACATGATTCTGGACGACGCTCGACATGCCCGCAATGATGACACATCAACGCGCGACGAAAGCGATGTTCAACAAGCCATGTCGTGCAATTCGGACATTGAAAACGATGTCCGCAATGGCGACACAAAGTGAGTGGCGCATAACCACGCCGATTGAGATAAAGAAGCGCTTGTTCACCATTTGCGATTGTTTCTTTGATCTCGCTGACTAATCGTGGAGATAAAAATTTTGTTTTTGCGGGCGCGTCTTCACGCATATCGATGGTAGCGATATCCGGCATCGCACGACCGCCATGACGCTCTGGTAATTTCACATGAAGATAACGTCCGGCTTTCGCATTCACACGACTTTCAATTGAGGGCGTAGCGGACGCTAAGATCACAGGCGCATTTTCAACTCGTCCACGTACGACAGCCATATCTCGCGCGTGGTAATGAACGCCATCTTCTTGTTTATAAGCGGTTTCATGCTCTTCATCGACAATGATCAAACCAAGATTTGCATAAGGCAAAAACAAAGCAGAACGCGCGCCCGCAATGACTTTCGCTTCCCCGGATGCGAGCGCGGTGAATATCTTTTCACGACGACGACCAGAAACGCCTGAATGCCAGTGAGTGCAATTTCAGGCATGAGAATTAATGATTGGCGACCACTGCGAAGCGTTTCGGCCACCGCTTCAAAATAGACTTCTGTTTTACCAGATCCGGTAACACCCTCGAGAAGAAGCGTTGAAGATGTGTTTTCTCGAATCGCGTGAACAAGTGCATCAACCGCTTGGCTTTGCGCTTCAGAAAAAATTGTTTTTGTAAAATCAGGGTCCGGCACAGGTGCAACAGGCGCTTGCGGCATGGGTTCAGGCACCAATGTGCCTTCATCAATCAATCCGTCGATCACCGCGGCGCTCACACCCGCTTCGTCACAAAGATCGCGTTTTGAACGCAGCAACCCATCGTTTAAAATCGCAAGCACTCGCTGGCGCGCAGGAGTGAGACGCACAGGCGGCGCACCGACAAGACGAACACCCATGGCGATGCGTTCATTCCGTTCAATCTCGGGCGCACGCAACGCCATGCGCAAGACAAGACCGCGCGGTGCGAGCGTATAGCGTGCAACCCAATCGACGAATTCGCGCAAATGAGATCCGAGCGGCGATGCGTCCGCTTTCCCGATTACGGCTTTGAGATTTGAGGCGGTAGCGCCCGTCCGCGTTTCCCACACAACGCCGATTGTTTCGCGCGCGGCGAGCGGCACATGCACGACATCGCCTGCCGACAGTGTGACTCCCTTGGGCACTTTGTAAGAGTAAGCAATGTCGAGCGCGAGCGGGATCAGCACATCGGCGATCACCGTTGCGGGTGTCTCAGCATCATCAAAAAGGCTTTCGGGCGAGCGGGAATCGGCACACATAAAAGACGAATAGCATCAATAGTGCTTGCGGGACGACCCGGCGCTTACAGCCTGTTAATTCTGCCTGTGCGAGAAAGCCTCATGTCCACCGACGCGCCCAGTCCCTCCTCCCCCCTCACCCGCTGGTTGGCCCGTTTGGCCGATGAGCGGCGGCTTTCGCCCAAAACCTGCGAGGCCTATATGCGGGATGTGACGCAATTTCTTGGCTTTCTCGGCGTTGAACCCGGCGCAGGTGTCGATAAAAGGGTCAAAAATCTCGAAGCAGGAGATATTCGCGCCTTTATGGCGAAACGCCGCGAAGACGGCGTCGGCAGCCGCAGTCTTATGCGCCAACTCGCCGGATTGCGCTCTTATCTGCGTTTTCTCGAGCGGGAGGGATTGGCCGACGCCTCGGCGCTTGCGGCCTTGCGCGGCCCGAAAGTCCCGCGCCTTTTGCCAAAACCCGTTTCAGCCAAGACGGCGCTTCGGCTTGTCGATCCCGAAGAAAGAGCGGATGAAACCCGCGCGCCGTGGATTCTCGCGCGCGATGCGGCGGTGATGACGCTTCTTTATGGGTGCGGATTACGGATTTCCGAAGCGCTCGGGCTTTTGGCGCGCGATTGCCCGGAAAGCGGGTTCGAGACTTTGCGCATCACAGGAAAAGGCGGCCGGACGCGAATTGTGCCTGTGATCGGCCCCGTGATCGAAGCGCTTGCGGCCTATCGCGCCCAATGTCCTTATCGGTTGGAGCCGAATAAGCCGCTGTTTCGCGGCGCGCGCGGCGGGCCTTTATCCCCGCGCATCATCCAGCTCGCAATGGAACGCCTGCGCGGAAGCCTGGGCTTGCCAGACACCGCCACGCCCCATGCGCTTAGACATTCTTTTGCGACACATCTTTTGACGCGCGGCGGCGATTTACGTGCAATCCAAGAATTGCTTGGCCACGCCTCGCTTTCAACAACACAAATCTATACGGATGTTGATGGCGCGATGCTGCTCAAAGCCTTTGACGAGGCGCATCCGCGCGCACGGGTCCCTTAGGCTTGGCTCATGATTGAAGATAAATCCGCGTTTATCCGCGCCCATACGGCGTGGCTTGCCGTGCCGCATACGCCGGAAATCAGTCTTCATCTCGCCGATGAAATCACGGAAATCTGGAAAAAGACCGAGGAAGACCTCGAAAAAATTGGCTTGCCGCCCCCGTTCTGGGCCTTTGCTTGGGCCGGCGGCCAAGGCCTCGCCCGCTATATTCTCGATCATCCAGACATGGTGCGCGGCAAGAAAATCTTCGATTTTGCCGCCGGTGCTGGACTTGTGGCGATTGCCGCCGCCAAATCAGGAGCCCTATCTGTCGAGGCCAACGAGATTGACGATTTTGCGCTCGCCGCCATTGCCTTGAACGCAAAAGACAACGGCGCCTCAGTCACTCTACGCGGCGGCGATCTTATCGGCCAAGACGAGGGTTGGGATGTCATATTGGCCGGCGACATTGCCTATGAACGCGATATGACGGCACGGGTTTTTGCCTGGCTTCATCAGCTTGCGAAACGCGGCGCCACCGTGCTGATCGGCGATCCGGGGCGGGCCTTTTTGCCCAAAGCGGGATTGCAAGAATTGGCCGAATATCGCGTGCCCACAACGCGCGAGATTGAAGACACCGAGATCAAGCGGACCAGGGTTTTTAAGCTTTTGCCCGGCTGATTTTCATCGCCGCCCATGTTAGAAGCCACGCATGGATAAACAGGATCACACGCACGCTCACGCTCATGATCATCATCATGAAGGCTGCGC
>RFZR01000159.1 GCA_009920595.1 Alphaproteobacteria bacterium
CTCAAGGTCGTGGGCAATGGCCGTCCGCGTTTGTCGGTGTTCCGTTCGTCGAAGCAGATCTATGCGCAAGTTATCGATGACGCTAAAGGCGTTACGATTGCTGCGGCTTCAACGCTTGAAAAAGATTTGAAGGCGAAGCTGAAAACGGGCGCAGACATTGCTGCTGCAACCGCAGTCGGCAAGCTTGTCGCCGAGCGTGCCGTGAAGGCGGGCGTGAAAGCGATCGTGTTCGATCGTGGCGCTTACATGTATCATGGTCGTGTCAAAGCGCTCGCGGAAGCGGCGCGCGAAGGCGGGCTTGAATTCTGATCATCTGGGGGCGAAGAAATTTGCCCCCATTAACTCGAAGCGAGCGGGCCGGTCCCGGCCCGCGTTTTTAGTGAGAGGCCTGAAATGGCAAAAGAACCAAGAGAACGTAAGGATCGCGGCGATCGCGAAGAGCGCGATTCCGAATTTGTGGATCGTCTCGTCCACATCAATCGCGTTGCGAAAGTTGTGAAGGGCGGCCGTCGTTTCGGTTTCGCAGCCCTCGTTGTTGTCGGCGATCAAAAAGGTCGCGTCGGCTTCGGCCATGGCAAAGCGCGCGAAGTGCCGGAAGCGATCCGCAAGGCCACCGATGCAGCCAAGCGTGCGGTTGTGCGCATTCCGCTGCGTGAAGGCCGGACACTCCATCACGATGTCGCAGGCCGTCATGGTTCGGGTAAAGTTGTTCTTCGTGCAGCGCCTGCCGGTACCGGTATCATCGCCGGCGGTCCAATGCGTGCGGTGTTCGAAGCGCTCGGCATGCATGACGTCGTGTCAAAGTCGCTGGGTTCATCGAACCCCTATAACCTTGTGCGTGCAACGATTGATGCGTTGAAGCATCAGGACAATCCGCGCACAGTTGCCGCTCGTCGCGGTCTCAAAGTCTCCCAATTGCAAGCCCGCCGTGGTGACACGGATGGTGCTGGCGCTGATGCATAAGGGAGTGATGACTCATGGCCAAGGCAGCAACCAAGAAAGCCGCGTCTTCAACAGTCACTGTTGAGCAAGTCGGTAGCCCCATCCGCCGCGTGTCTGAACAACGTCAGACATTGATCGGTTTGGGTTTGAACAAACTTCATCGCCGCTCGACATTGCCAGACACACCAGAAGTGCGCGGCATGATCCATGCGGTTCGTCACCTCGTTCGCGTCGTCGACGGTCAGTGAGGAGGGCGCTATGAAACTCAATGGTATCAAGGATAATGCTGGCTCGAAGAAATCCCGCATCCGCGTTGGTCGCGGTATCGGTTCGGGCAAGGGCAAGACCGGTGGTCGTGGTGTGAAGGGTCAGACCGCGCGCACAGGTGTTGCAATCAAGGGCTTCGAAGGCGGTCAGATGCCGCTTTATCGTCGTCTTCCCAAGCGCGGCTTCACCAACATCCATGCCAAGCACTTCAACGAAGTGAATATTGGCCGGATTCAAAGCGCGGTTGATGCGAAGAAACTCGACGCATCTAAGCCTGTGACGATTGAAGCGCTGGTGGCAGCGGGCGTTTGCTCGCGCGCACTTGATGGTGTGCGTATTTTGGGCTCAGGTGAACTCAAGGCGAAAATTGCCGTTGAAGTGGCCGGTGTCACAAAGTCAGCGCAAGCGGCGATCGAAAAGGCCGGCGGTTCGGTGAAGATCCTCGGCGGCGCAGAAGCCACCGCTTGATTTTCGGCGACCAACTCCTAGATTGGAGTGACGCCAAGAAGATTGTGATGAGCCGGGCGGCGGATGACAAAACTCCGTTAGCCCGGTTTTTCTTTCGGGATGATCGTAAGGAAGGGCAGCGGCAATGGCATCGGCAGCAGAACAGCTTGCGGCAAATTTGAATTTCGGTGCGCTGGCAAAAGCCGACGAGTTGAAGAAGCGTATTTGGTTTACGTTAGGTGCGCTGCTTGTTTATCGTCTTGGTACTTATATTCCTCTGCCGGGTATCAATGTTGTTGCGCTTGCAGAATTCTTTAAGCAGCAACAGCAAGGCATGTTGGGTTTGTTCAACATGTTCTCAGGTGGTGCGGTGGGACGTCTCGCGATTTTCGCGCTTGCCATCATGCCCTATATTTCTGCATCCATCATCATTCAGCTCTTAACATCCGCTGTTCCGCAACTTGATCAATTGAAGAAAGAGGGCGAGGCGGGTCGTAAAGTCATCAATCAATATACGCGCTATCTCACAGTGGTGCTTGCTGCGTTTCAAGCCTGGGGTATTGCTGTTGGTCTTGAAGGCTCAACCAATGTTGTGCTCGAACCCGGTATGTTTTTCCGTCTTTCAACGACAATCACGCTTGTCGGCGGCACATTGTTTTTGATGTGGCTTGGTGAACAGATCACACAACGCGGCATTGGTAATGGAACCTCTCTTATCATCTTCGCGGGTATCGTTGCAGGTCTTCCGAGCGCGATTGCGAATATGCTTGAACTTGGTCGTCAGGGCGCGATCTCATCCTTCCTTATTTTGATCATTGTTGTGATGGCTTTTGCAGTCATCGCGTTCATTGTGTTCATGGAACGTGCACAACGTCGTCTCTTGATCAATTATCCGAAGCGTCAAGTCGGCAATCGCGTTTATGAAGGTCAGACATCGTTCTTGCCATTGAAGCTAAACACGTCAGGCGTCATTCCGCCGATCTTTGCGTCATCGCTGCTGTTGTTGCCGACTACGGTGTCAAGCTTTGCGGCGCAATCAGATGCTGGAGGATGGCTCGGAACGATTGCGACTTATCTCGGCCATGGTCGGCCTCTGTTTATGCTCGCTTATGCTGGCTTGATTATCTTCTTCACCTTTTTCTACACCGCGATTGTTTTTAATCCCGCAGAGACAGCGGATAATTTGAAAAAGCAGGGCGGCTTTATTCCGGGCATTCGTCCGGGCGAGCGTACCGCGGAATTCATCGACAAGGTCTTGTCGCGTATCACGGTCCTTGGCGCCGCTTATCTCGTGATCATTTGTATGTTGCCCGAATTGCTCGTATCGCAGGCGGCACTTCCCTTCTATTTTGGCGGGACGTCGCTCTTGATTGTTGTGAGTGTCACGATGGACACTGTGGCTCAGATCCACGGGCATCTGCTCGCACATCAATATGAGGGCCTCGTCAAAAAGGCCAAATTGAAGGGGGGAAGACGGTGAGGCTCATTCTGCTCGGACCGCCTGGCGCGGGTAAAGGCACGCAAGCAACCAGGCTTGTTGAAAGATACGGCATTCCTCAACTCTCAACCGGCGACATGTTGCGCGCGGCTGTCGCGGCCGGAACGCCTGTGGGGCTTAAAGCCAAAGCGGTGATGGAGTCGGGCGGGCTTGTCTCGGATGAAATCGTTGTCGGCATTATCCGTGACCGGATTGCGGAGCCCGATGCCAAAAAGGGCTTTATCCTTGATGGATTCCCACGCACGGTCGCTCAGGCCGAAGCGCTTGATGTGATGCTTAAGAGCGAAGGCTTGAAGCTTGACGCCGTGATCGAGCTGGTTGTCGACCAATCGAAGCTCGTAGCGCGCATCGTCAACCGTGCGGCGGAAGCGAAGGCTGCCGGCCAGCCCGTTCGCAAGGATGATGATCCGGAAGTCTTTAAGACCCGCCTTGAGGCCTATAATCGCGACACGGCGATTGTCGCGCCCTATTACGAGAAGGGCGGCAAACTCACCAAGATCGATGGCATGCAGGCGGTTGATGCTGTCTCGGCGGCGATTGCGAAAGTTTTAGGCTAGGGGAAGCTGGCAGGCGTTGACTCAACTCCCGCTTTCCCCTAATCACCCGTCACTCGCTTCTTGATCTAGGCGCTGGAGACGATCCGATGGATTGTCGCTGGGGCCCTTTTGTTTTGAGAAGCATCCCCGCGCAGGGGCCGGCCTCCACCGGACGCGCGGTATCTGAAACCCGCTGATCGCTCCTTTGGATCCGATTGGCTGACATGGAGACGGACGATGGCCCGTATTGCAGGCGTAAACATTCCGACTGGCAAGCGCGTGATTATCGCGCTTCAATATATCCACGGCATTGGCCCGAAAAAGGCCGAAGAAATCACCACCGCTTTGAAGATTCCCGCTGAACGTCGCGTCAATCAATTGAGCGATGCGGAAGTGCTTCAAATCCGTGAAATGATCGACCGCGATTACCTTGTTGAGGGTGATCTGCGTCGTGAAGTGTCGATGAACATCAAGCGTTTGATGGACCTTGGCTGCTATCGCGGTCTTCGTCATCGTCGTCAGTTGCCGGTTCGTGGTCAGCGCACGCATACCAACGCCCGCACCCGCAAGGGCAAGGCGAAGCCGATCGCCGGTAAGAAGAAGTAATCATCACCTCCCATCCCCAGCGCCTGGTGTCACGGGCGCGCATGAAGGATTAAGACCATGGCAAAAGAAGCCACCCGCGTTCGTCGTAAAGAGCGCAAAAACATTGTTTCGGGCGTCGCGCATGTGAACGCTTCGTTCAACAATACGATGATCACCATCACCGATGCACAAGGCAACACGGTTGCTTGGTCGTCAGCCGGTACGATGGGTTTCAAAGGCTCTCGTAAATCGACTCCTTACGCTGCGCAGGTTGCTGCTGAAGACGCGGGCCGCAAGGCTTCGGAACATGGCATGCGCACTTTGGAAGTCGAAGTGACGGGCCCGGGTTCGG
>RFZR01000160.1 GCA_009920595.1 Alphaproteobacteria bacterium
GGGGGGTAAAGCCGTCATGAAAGAATCGACTTTTGATCGTGATGCGGATCTCAAATTACATCAGGCGGAACGCCGCGCGGCCGAATTGTTGCGCTGGGCACGTCTCCGGAAGCGCCTGGCCGGGGCCATTCGTCGCGAAATCGGCCTCGCTCGGGACACCGGGGGTTTTTCACAGAAGGCGATTTACTGAGTTAAATCAGGGGCTTGTTAAAAAAATTCGGAAAAAGCAAATTTTTTTGAATTCAGGGCTAAAATCCTCAAGCCACCGACCGTCTTATGGTTTGTAGACGTGTAACCCTAGTCTTCGACGTACGCGTTGGAGGTATGAGATGATTGACCCAATTGGAAGCAAAGCTGTTCTTGCTGATCCGTCGGTCCGAAAGGCTCCGAAGGCGGACGCGAAGGCGTCGGCTGAGGCTGCCGTGAAGATCGCAGACGCTTCAGTCGTCGCGAAAAACGACACACCGCAAGTGGAAGTGACGATCACTAAGGGCAATGGTCTTTCCGAACCCCCGTTTGATTATGCAAAGGTCCTCGCGCTCAAGCAGCAAATCGCCAATGGCGATTACAAGGTTGATTACCATAAGCTTGCGCAATCGATGATCGACTCAGACATCCTCGGTGGTGGAAAGAAATAATTTCGGCTTTAGCCTGCCTTGAGAAAGGCTCTTGCGAGGTCTACCCAGTAGGCAGCGCCGGTGAGAAGTATTGAGTCATTGAAGTCGTAGCCGGGGTGATGCAACGGCTGCGACCGCGCGTTTTTTGCGCCCAGCACAAGATAGCTGCCTGGCTTCTTCTCAAGCATGTAAGAAAAATCTTCCGACCCCGTGTAGGACCGTTGCAGGTCTATGACGCGTTCCGCGCCTACCGTGTCGAGTGCGATTTTCTTCGCAAATTTTGTCATCGCAGCATCATTCACTAAGACTGGATAACCTGTCATTTCAGAAATCGTCGCTTCAATGCCGAAGCTTTCGGCTTGTAAGCGGATGACTTCAGGAATTCGCTTTTTAAGAAGCGTTGCGACTTCTTTGGTAAACGCGCGCGCGTCAACCGTCAGCGTAGCCGTTTGCGGGATCGCATTCGACGCGCGCCCTGCTTGAAACACACCCACCGTCACAACACCGGCTTCCATCGGATCGAGATTGCGCGAGACGAGCGTTTGCAAAGCGAGCACGATGCTCGCGCCAGCCACGATCGGATCGCGCGTGACCTCGGGCGTTGAGGCGTGACCGCCCACGCCAGTCAGCGTCACATTGAAACCATCTGCATTGGCGAAAAGTGTACCTTCTTTGAAGCCAAAAACACCTTCCTCGAGATCGGGCATATTATGCATGCCGAAAACGGCGTCGCAGGGAAAGCGTTCGAAGAGACCATCCTCAACCATCAATTTGGCACCGCCATAATTTTCTTCCGCGGGTTGGAAGAAGAGATGGATGGTGCCGTCAAAATCTCCTGTCTCAGCGAGATGTTTTGCCGTCGCGAGCAAGATCGCCGTATGACCATCGTGACCGCAGGCATGCATCAGGCCTGGGGATTTTGACGAATAGGGGAGGTTCGTTTCTTCATCGATCGGCAAAGCGTCAAAATCGGCGCGAATGCCAATCGCGCGCCGCCCCGTGCCCTTTGACAACGTACCCACAACGCCGGTCTGGCCGACACCGGTTGTTACCGACCAGCCCCATTCGGCAAGACGGCTGGCCACGAAGGCGCTGGTCTTGTATTCCTCGAGCCCAAGTTCAGGATGTTCGTGGAGATGGCGTCTGATCGCGATCATCTCATCTTTCATCGCGAGCATTTGGTCTTCGGTACGCATCTGCAACCTCAATTCACGGTTTCGAGAGCTATATCATGTCTGCCCCCGCTGTTTTCGCCTTTAACAATGCACTGGTCCGCACGCCCTGTCACGCGATCGTGAATGGATTGAGGGCCGTCGATGTTGGGGCTCCGTCTTATCAAACCGTTCTTGCCGAGCATAAGGCCTATGTCGAGGCGCTTGAAGCCGCAGGTGTCGCCGTTGAAATATTGCCGGCGCTTGATGCCTATCCGGATTCGATGTTTGTCGAAGATCCCGCACTCGTATTCACCGAAGGTGCGATTGTGATGCGGCCCGGTGCTCAAAGCCGCTTCGGCGAAGCGCAAGAAATTGCTCCTGTTTTACGGCGGCGTTTTTCGCGCGTGATCGATTTATCCGGTCCGGGCTTTGCTGATGGCGGGGATATTCTCGTTCTAAAAGATCGCGTGATGATCGGCCTATCAGATCGCACGAATGAAACAGGCGCTCATGCTTTGGCAGACGCTTTGCGCGCGCTTGGCAAAAATCCGGAGATTGTCAAAACGCCTGCGAATGTTTTGCATTTTAAATCAGATTGTTCGCTCCTTGATGAGACAACAATTCTCTCAACAAAGCGGCTCGCGATATCGGGTGTGTTTGAGGGATTAAAGGTGATCTTGACGCCGGAAGGCGAAGAGGGGGCAGCAAATGCGCTCCGCATTAATGATCGCGTGTTCTTAGGGTCTGCATTTCCCAAAACACGAGCACGTCTTGAAGAGGCAGGCTATCAAGTCATTCCGCTCGCGACGAGCGAAATAGCGAAAGTGGATGCAGGACTCTCTTGCATGTCGCTTCGGTGGTGGGCGTAGTTATTTGAAACCTATTTGCCTATAAACCGGCTAGAAAACGCGCTTCATCAATATCGATCAAAGTCGGTCCTTTGCGCGAAGCCGCTTCACGCAATAAGCGCGGCAGATCTTGGGAGTCGATTAGGCGCTCTGCATGTGCACCATAGCCGCGTGCAATTGCGCATAAGTCAGGTGCGCCAATATCAACGCCTTGTGGTTGAATTTCTCGGCTGATCATAAAATTCTTGATTTCACCATAGCCTTGATTGTTCCACACGAGAATGATTACAGGCACGCGCTCTTCAACGGCTGATCCGATTTCAGCGATGGTGAAATGCAAACCGCCATCACCAATCACTGAGACGACGGGATCATCAACGCCGATGCGCCCCCCAATGGCGGCGGGCAGCGCATAACCAAGTGTACCAAAGCCCGTCATTGAACCAAAAAAACGCCTTGGCGCGTCGGGTGCAAAGGCAACCGACGCCGCGTAAGTCGCTTGGGTTGAATCGCCCACAATGATCGCGTGCGGCAAGGTCTTTTTAACGCAATCGAGAAGGTGAATGCCGGCGCGATAGAGAGGCGTCAATTCTTCACGCTCAACACGCTCTCGGGTTTCATTTGCGCGCGAGGCGCCTCGTCGCGATGGCGTAGGCTCAATGTTATGAAGCAAGGCTTCAACGCAGAGTTTTGAATCACCGATGATCTTTGTGTCCGGCGTACGACCTCGATCAATTTGCTCCCTATCAAGATCGATGCGGATCAAATGCCCGGGAATATTAAAGCCACCATCTTCATACCAATCATAATCGGTGGGACCGAATTCTGTGCCAATCGCTAATGTGACATCTGATTGCGCCATGACATCACGAAGCGCTTGTAAACTCGGATTGAAGGGCATGGCCAGGGGATGATCGGAAGCGAGAACACCGCGTCCATTCACGGTCATGACCACAGGGGCATCAAGATGTTCTGCAAGTGTTTTTATTGAAGCGGCGGCATCAATTGCACCGCCCCCTACAAGAAGTAGCGGTGAGTGGGCTTGCTTTAATAATTGAGCAGCGCCCGCAATTTGATCTTTGTCAGGTGAGATTTTTGCGGGCAAAGTGCGGCGTTCGGCTTTGATCGCGGCATCCACTTTCATGCGCATCACATTTGTGGGAATTTCAATATGAACGGGGCGTGGACGTTTGGTGGCAAACAACGCAAAGGCTTTTGCGATGGCCTCATCAAGATCTTCACGCGTATGAATAGTGGTACTTGTTGCTGAAATTTGTTCGGCAAAAGCACGTTGATCTTTGAGTTCATGCAACCAACCGCGACCAGAACCCATACGTCCTTCGGCATTCACGCCGCTAATCACCAACATCGGAATTGAATCGGCATAGGCTTGCGCCATAGCGGTTGCGGCATTGGTGAGGCCCGGACCTGTGATCAGCAAACACACGCCGGGCTTTCCTGTGACGCGTGAATAACCATCTGCCATGAAACCCGCGCCTTGTTCGTGGCGCGGTGTCACGTGGCGGATGCGCGTTAATGGTAAACCCCGATAAAGTTCAACAGTGTGCACGCCGGGTATGCCAAAGACGGTATCAACCCCATAGGCTTCAAGCAATTCCGCAAGATAGACGCCGAGCGTGCGCATGATCAGTTCACCTTAACTCGACAAGGATCGAGCATAACGCAAAATCCTTTGTGCGGCATCAGCGAGTGCGTCCTCTGAAACGGTGAAGGCCACACGAATATAGCCTTCAGCGGCCGGGCCAAAAGCGGAGGCATCAAGCACCGAGACGCCTTCAGCTTTAAAGAGCCCCCACGCAAAATCATGTGCTGTTAAGCCTGTGCCTCGCACATCGATGAGCGCAAACATGCCTGAATCTGGATAAAGCACTTTGAGATTGTTCGCCGCCTTCAACGGATCGCATAACACGCCGCAACGCGCGCGATAGATGTCGCGCATTTGCGG
>RFZR01000017.1 GCA_009920595.1 Alphaproteobacteria bacterium
CACAATCACTTGTGAGTCCATTCGTGCGACGGCGTTCATGGGCCTCTCTCCGCTCGCAAGAAGCGCAATCTCACCGATCAATGCGCCACGTCCAAGACGTTCAAGGTCAGCATGATCGGCATCATCAGATAAAGCGATCAACCCACTCTCAATAACATATCCACCCGTAGAAGGACTGCCTTTCGAGAAGAGCTTTTCACCTTCTGCGAGTTTTCGACGCTCGGCCGCAAAGACAATCATACGCAATGCGTCTTCCGGAAAGACTTTGAAGAAATCGAGCTGTTGCAAAAGATTTATATCGTCGCTGATGGCCATTTTACTTAAGACTCTTTGACGGTTTCAGCCAATCGATAACCACCCGACTCGGTAATCAAAAGAGAAGCTTCATCATTATTCGTTTCGATCTTTTGTCTCAATCGATAAATATGGGTTTCAATCGTATGAGTCGTAACGGATAAGATAACGAAGAATTTCAACTTCTTTATCGGTCAGTTTTAGTTCATCGCCTTTTGCGGACAACAAAAGCCGTGATGCTGGATAAAGCTTGTAAGACCCCACCGATAAAAACTGATCAGATCGGGATTGGAAATTTCTAATCTGCGCTTTGATGCGTTGAACAAGAAAACTTGCTTTAACAGGTAGATTGATCTGCTCGCTCAGTTCTTCACCGCTAAAACCCAAGCCAATCAACGGGCCCCGATATAGCGCCCCGATAAGCGCTTTCCACTGCGCGGGGTCGGCTTTCGGTAAAACCAACAAAGCGTCAAGATAATCAAGTTCGGTTTGATCAAGAGTCTCGGCGGAGAGGTTCAACACAATCGGTTTAAAATCCGGCTCAGATTCAAGCAGCGTCACAACGGCCGCAATCTCGGAAGCGTCCGAACCCATGATCAAAATTGACAAAGGGTGGGGCATAACCTCGTCCCGACTCAACCCGCGAACGAAAATAAGTGATTGAATTTCGTCTTCATGCGAGTGACCTTTCCTTTAATGATCAAGAAATGCAACTTGTTTTAAAAATGAACATCACTCGGCCATGACGACATTCTTTCTTCGCCACCACCCCACAGAGCGCACAAAGGCTCATCTCGAAGGAGCCGGCCTCGTACTGCCTTGTGCCATCGGGCGAGGCGGCGTGATCGCCGCAAAGCGTGAAGGTGACGGCGGGACGCCAAGAGCAACACTCAAGATTTTGAATATTTACATCCGACGCGACCATTGGCCGGGCCGGGCGTGCGCCTTTCCTGTAAAAACAATCCAGAAACATCACGGCTGGTGCGATGATATAAAATCGCCCCGCTATAATCGGCTGGTACACTTACCTTTCACCGCCTCACATGAGGCGATGTGGCGTGAAGACCCCCTCTATGACATCGTGCTTGAAACGGATTGGAATGCGAGACCCGCAATCCGCGGACGTGGCAGCGCCATATTCATCCATCTCGCTAGAGCAGGCCTTAAACCCACCGAGGGCTGCATTGCACTCAGCCGCAAAGATATGATGCTGTTTCTTTCGCGTCTCACCCGAGACAGCTGCATCGTCATTCGGTGAGACTGTATGGGGGTCTTCTAGCCCCGATGACCGAAAATCGCGCTGCCGATCCGGACATGGGTCGCGCCAAGCTGGATCGCCGCCTCGAAATCGCTGCTCATTCCCATTGAGAGGATTTTCAGCCCATTACGTTCAGCAATTTTGCGGAGAAGCGCGAAATGGGGCGAGGGCGGCTCATCAACCGGGGGAATGCACATCAATCCGGAAATTTCGAGACCCCATTCGGAATGGCAGCGTTTTAAGAAGTCATCAGCCTCTTTCGGCGCGACTCCAGCCTTTTGTGGCTCTTCGCCCGTATTGATCTGAACATAGAGTTTTGGCCGCCGATCGGTCTTTTTGAGTTCCTTCGAAAGCGCTTCGGCAATCGACGGGCGATCGACCGTCTCGATCACATCAAAAAGAGCGATGGCCTCTTTGGTTTTATTACTCTGCAACGGACCGATGAGATGCAATTCGACATCGGGAAAGCGCGCCTTCAACTCAGGCCATTTGCCTTGCGATTCTTGGACACGATTTTCGCCAAAGATCCGGTGCCCTGACAAAAGAACGGGTTCGATGTCTTCAGGTCCAAAGGTTTTTGACACAACAACAAGCGTGACATCCGCCTCGGCTCTGTCCGCATCGCGAGCGGCTCTTTGAACCGCGTGACGGACAGAGAGATAGCGGTTCTTGACGTCGTCGGGAGTGGATTGTGTCATGATCAGCCCTTCCCGCTTCTGGGACATTGACCCCAAAGCCCAATCGTGTCCTAGTCCGCCCGACCCGCGCGAGGCAAGAGTCGGCGCGTTGTTTTTGTATTTTTAAATGAGAACATCCGGATAGATCATGAGAACCGAGCGTTACAACGCCCGTGAAGCTGAGCGGAAATGGCAGGCCACCTGGGACGAGAAGGAACTTTTTCGAACCCGGAACGAAGATCCCAAACCCAAATATTATGTGCTCGAAATGTTCCCCTATCCGTCGGG
Organism: Alphaproteobacteria bacterium; assembly: GCA_009920595.1. Lineage (GTDB taxonomy): Bacteria > Pseudomonadota > Alphaproteobacteria > Rhizobiales > Beijerinckiaceae > CAIUPE01. The sequence goes on from RFZR01000017.1 coordinate 2,518, forward strand.
GCGCATCCATATGGGTCATGTCCGCAATTACACGATGGGCGATGTGGTCGCGCGCTATAAAAGAGCGCGCGGATTCAATGTTCTCCACCCGATGGGATGGGATGCGTTTGGCATGCCGGCGGAAAATGCCGCGATGGCGAATAAGACCCATCCGGCAAAATGGACTTATGCCAATATCGCAACCATGCGCGACCAGCTCAAAAGCATGGGGCTGTCGCTCGATTGGCATCGCGAGATCGCAACTTGCGATCCCTCTTACTATAAACATCAACAACGGATGTTTTTGGATTTTCTTGCGTCCGGTCTGATTGATCGTAAAACCGCGCGCGTGAATTGGGATCCGGTTGATCAAACCGTTCTTGCCAATGAGCAAGTGATCGAAGGGCGCGGGTGGCGTTCCGGTGCGCTTGTTGAACAGCGCGAGCTCACGCAATGGTTCTTTAAAATTTCCGATTACGCGCAAGAGCTCAATGACGCACTTGATGGGCTTGAACGTTGGCCTGAAAAAGTTCGCTTGATGCAAAAAAATTGGATCGGAAGATCAGAAGGTCTTTCTGTCCGTTTCGCACTTGAAGCCAATCAAGAGGCAAAAAGCGAAAGCGAAATTGAAATTTATACGACGCGCCCCGATACGCTTTTCGGAGCAAGTTTTATTGCGCTGGCGCCCGAACATCCGCTTTCAAAGAAAGTGGCTGAAAGCAATCCGGATCTTCAAGCCTTTATTGAAGAGTGCCGTAAAATGGGCACTGCACAAGAGTTGATCGATAAAGCGGAGAAGAAGGGTTTTGATACAGGCCTTCGTGTGACCCACCCATTTGATCCCTCATGGACACTCCCTGTTTATGTCGCGAATTTCATTTTGATGGACTATGGTACGGGCGCCATTTTCGGCTGTCCTGCACATGATCAACGCGACTTTGATTTTGCAACTGCCTACAAACTTCCAATCAAAACTGTCGTGTGTCCGCCAGATCAGGATCCTAAAACTTACACAGTGGGTGATGCGCCTTATGATGGTGAAGGCAAGCTTTGCAATTCCGCTTTCCTCGATGGTTTAACAATCGAGGCCGCCAAGGAAGAAGTTGCAAAACGACTTGAAAAAGAAAGCTTAGGCAACAAACCCGTTGCGACGCGCAAGATCAATTTCCGTCTGCGCGACTGGGGTATTTCGCGGCAACGTTATTGGGGATGTCCGATCCCGGTTATTCATTGCGAAGTCTGCGGTACCGTTCCCGTCCCGATCAAAGACTTGCCTGTGAAATTGCCAGATGATGTCACTTTCGATGTTCCGGGCAATCCACTTGATCGGCATCCGACATGGAAACATACAAGCTGTCCACAATGCGGAAAGAATGCGCGCCGTGAAACTGACACGATGGATACATTCGTTGATTCATCTTGGTATTTCGCACGCTTCACCAATCCGTGGTTAGAGGATCGCCCGACAGAGCGCTCGGTCGTTGATGGTTGGTTGCCCGTCAACCAATATATTGGCGGCATCGAACATGCGATTCTTCATCTTCTTTATTCGCGCTTCTTTACGCGTGCGATGAAGAAGGTTGGCCATGCAGGCATGGATGAACCCTTTGACGGCTTGTTCACACAAGGCATGGTTGTTCATGAAACCTATCGTGACAAAGAGGGTCAGTGGGTAACACCCGCCGAGATAGAGATTTACTCGGATGGCGGCGAACGTCGCGCGAAATTGATTTCAAATGGAACGCCGGTTGAAATTGGTTCCATCGAAAAAATGTCGAAATCAAAGCGGAACACGATTGATCCCGACGATATTATCGGCAGCTATGGCGCCGATACAGCACGCTGGTTCATGTTGTCGGACTCACCACCCGAACGCGATGTGATTTGGACCGAGGAAGGTGTTCAAGGTGCTGCACGGTTCATTCAAAGGCTCTGGCGTCTTGTGTGTGAAGTGGCTGATCTTAAACCATCGGAAAATTCTCATGATGCTGCCGCTGAAGATGCAGTGATCACGATCAGAAAAGCTGCTCACCGGTCGATTATTCGGGTTGAAGAAGATCTTGAGCGCTTGCGCTTTAATCGCTGTGTGGCTCACGCTTATGAATTGGCGAATGCATTGCAGGCCGAGCTTGCGGTCAAGAAAGATAAGAAAGTCAGCCCTCAATGGATCGCCGCAATGCGGGAGGCGAGCGAGTTTTTGATTGCTATCATCGCGCCCATGATGCCTCACCTCGCTGAAGAATGCTGGGGGGAGCTTGGTCATCATTCTTTGATTGCTGAAGCGTCTTGGCCTAAGGCTGATCGGAGCCTGATCGTCGAAAATGATATTGTTTTGCCGATCCAGATTAATGGCAAAAAGCGCGCTGAAATCACGGTGGCACGACAAGCCGACAACGCGACAATTGAAAAAGCGGTTCTTTCGCTCGATTCAGTTAAAGCAGCGCTTGACGGTAAAGCACCAAAGAAAATTGTCATTGTGCCGCAAAGGATCGTCAATGTGGTGGTCTGATCGCTCTTTCAAACTCATTCGCGGCGGAATCATGATCTGCCTTACTTTGACTCTCGCAGGTTGTATGAGACCGCTTTACGGATCAGTGAATGGGGAAAGCGTCAAAGCTACACTGTCATCCATTGAGGTGAAGCCAATCCCCGACGTTGCCGGTCATTATCTTCGTGAAGAATTGTTATTCAATTTAAATGGCGGTGCAGTTCCTGAAGAAAAACCATCGAACTATAGTCTTTCGGTGGCTCTTGCTGAATCAAGTCAATCTGTTGCGATTGATTCGACGGGTAATGGTGCAGACGCTGCGTCCGTCTCAATAACGGCGCGCTACACACTTACAGATATGGGTGGCAAGACTCTCCACCAGGGAACATCCGTTGCATCGGGCTCGGTTGACCGGCTGTCGCAACGTTTTGCTGCTGTGCGCGCGTTCCGCGAGGCTAAGATCCGAATTGCGAAATCGCTTGCCGGTCAAATTGAAACCGATCTTGCGGCATATTTCGCCAGTCGCGCAAATTAGGATTTTTAAGTCATGACAGCTCTCAAGAGCGGTGACATCGAAACGTTTTTACGCAAACCTGATCGGGCTTTTTCGATTTTTCTCCTTTATGGACCAGACGCGGGCCTCGCACATGAGCGCTGCCGGTCACTCATCGAAAAACTGATTGACGATCCAACTGATCCATTTCAACTCATTCGGATCGATGGTGATCAATTATCGGCCGATCCAACACGGTTACAGGATGAAGCGAATACGGTCGGGCTCTTTGAAACGAAGCGCGTGATTTGGCTCAGAGCCGGAACAAAAGCGAATCAATCAAGCTTTGATTTGCTTTTTGAAACGCCGCCCCTGTGTCCTGTTGTCATTGAAGCGGGTGATCTAGCTCCGCGTCATGCACTTCGCCAAGCGGTAGAAGGCTCAAAATTCGCCATCGCCCTTCCATGCTATTCAGATGAAGGCCGAGATCTACCGAAGCTCATTGACGAGGTTCTTGGTCAGTTCAAGTTGAGGGCTGATGATCAAGCGCGGCAGGCTTTAATCAGTTCACTTGGAGCTGATCGACTTCTTTCCAGACGTGAACTCGAAAAACTAGCGCTCTATGCCTATGGTCAAGACATCGTTACAAGTGATGATGTCGATGCCGTGCTTTCAAATGCAGCACAAGTGACAGTCGATATGTTGGTCGATTCCGTATTCTCCGGAGAAGCCCAATTGATGGATCCGCTTTTGGAGCGCGCGTTGAAAGAAGGTTTTGATCCGTCATTTATTATCGGTGCGCTTTTGCGTCATGCGTTCTTGTTACTTAACACACAAAAAGATTTGGAGAGTGGACGCTCTCTTAGCGAGATCGAAAAACAATCGCGCATCTTTTACAAGCGCGTCGCAGCGTTTCGACGCCAAGTTTCCCTTTGGTCGATTACAGCTTTGCAGTTAGCGATTACTTCACTCGGTGATGCGCAATTGGGCACTCGTCAAAATGCAGCGCTCGCGGATACAATGCTTTCACGCATTTGCTTGAGTCTTGCATTGGGCGCGCGACGGGTAGCCATGCAAGCCCGTTGATCAATCGCGCAAACGCAAACAAACATCGTCAAGCTGTTCAAGCGTGCGATATTTAATACGCAACTCACCACCACGTGCGCTGTGATTGATCGATACAGAGAGCCCCAAAATATCTTCAAGAGCTTTTTCAAGCAGCCGTGTATCAGGATCTTTTTCGCTCTTCTTTGAGGGTGATGAAGTTTTCGTTACACCAGCATCATCTTGAGCGATACGCTCAACATCGCGAACTGTGAGACCGTGTTCAATAATGCGGATCGCAACTTGTTCAGGATCTTTGACTGCAAGTAGGGCGCGTGCATGTCCGGCTGAAAGCGAACCCGCCGCCAATAGGGATTGAACCTTCTGTGGTAATTTTGCGAGACGCATTGTGTTGGCGATGTGACTTCGGCTTTTGCCGATCACGCGCGCGAGATCATTTTGCGAGTAACCATAATCAGCGGCAAGCTTCTCATATCCAAGCGCTTCTTCAAGCGGATTAAGATCCGCACGTTGGACGTTCTCGATGATCGCTATTTCATAGGCTTCACGATCAGCCGCTTCGATCACAACAATCGGCACTTCATGAAGTGATGCGCGTTGCGCGGCGCGCCACCGACGTTCACCCGCAATAATTTCAAAAGTGCCGTCAACACCAGCAATCGGGCGAACCAAGATCGGTTGAATGATGCCCTTCTCGCGAATCGAATTGGCAAGCTCCTCGAGTTCTTCTTCAGAAAAACTGCGGCGGGGATTGCGTGGGTTCGGACGCAAAAATTCTGTCGGAATTTTACGGGCGCCGCGACTACGATCAGGAGCCGATGGGGCTGCCGTTTCATTTACTTCGCCGATCAAAGCGGCAAGGCCTCGACCGAGACGCGACCGATTTTGTTCTTCGGCCATAGGGGTCTTCCTTTTCTTAAAAAATCAGTCGCGGTCTATGTGCATCAAGCAGCCAAAAGGGCGCGCTCACGCTGAATGACTTCGGAGGCTAATTTGAGATAGGCCTGCGCGCCAGTTGATTTCAAATCATAGAGCAGAACCGGCTTGCCATAAGACGGCGCTTCCGAAACCCGGACATTTCTTGGAATGACGGTGTCATAGACCTTGGTGCCCATGAAAGCGCGCACATCATCGACCACCTGCGAGCAAAGATTGTTTCGCGAATCGAACATGGTCAAAACGATGCCATGGATCGAGAGGCCAGGATTGAGCGACTGACGCACTTGCTCAACGGTTTTCAAAAGCTGAGAAAGGCCCTCAAGTGCGAAAAACTCGCATTGCAGCGGAACAACAACCGCATCGGATGCAGCCATAGCGTTAATCGTCAACAGATTAAGCGAAGGCGGGCAATCAACGAGAATATAAGTGAAAGCCTCCTCGCCTGTCGTCGTCTGTGCGAGACCAAGCATCGAGATGGCTTTTTTCAACCGATGTGCACGATCGCGATCATTGGCGATTTCAAGTTCAAGACCCAAAAGATCAAGAGTTGATGGCGCAACGAAGAGGCGGGGCACAGCGGTCGGACGGATCGCGCGATCAAGCGGCGCTTCGCCAGTCATGATGTCATAGGTTGAAATCGTACGACTCTTCTGATCGATTCCCAGGCCCGTCGAAGCATTACCCTGAGGATCCAGATCAACAATTAGCACTTTTTCGCCGATCGCCGCGAGGGCTGTACCAAGATTGATAGCTGTCGTTGTTTTGCCAACGCCACCCTTTTGATTGGCCAAGGCCAAAATCCGTGGCCGCGATGCAGCGCTCCCGAAGCTGTCAAAAGATGCCTCAACCATGATCAGCGCTCTCCGAGGTCAGACTCGGATGAATTTCATAGTCAATATTCCAATATTTAGCGGCTTCCGTCAACTCACTATCTATATCTTGTCCCTTTAAAAACAAAGCTTTACGGGGTTGTTGCGGTAAAGACCCATACATCGCGACGAGCTCGGAGAGCGGTGCCAGGGCGCGCGCGGTCAAAACATCGATTCGAAAAGACAAAGCATCAAGAGCGTCTTCAATCCGCTCGTCATGGACATAGACTGGTAATTCAAGAGCGCGGGAAACCTCGCGCAAAAAGGCAGCTTTTCGTCCATTGCTTTCAACCAAATGGACTTCGAATCCGGAACGGTCAGCAAATAGACAGGCAAGAACCAATCCGGGGAAGCCCGCACCCGAGCCAAGATCAACGAGATATTTCGTATTCTGATCGATGAATCGGGCCAGCTGCGCGCTGTCTGCGATATGCCGCGTCCATACTTCACTGAGCGTTTTTGGACCGACGAGATTCTTGATTTTCTGCCATCGGATTAAATGTTCAGTATAGGCCTCGAAGCGCGCCTCTGTTTCACGTGAAACAGGCACAAGCTTCAAAGCTTCTATTTGGTCCGAACTTTTCACTGCCGATTCGGTAGGTTTCAAACCCATAACTCACTTATCGCCTTGATGAGGGCGGTTTGAAACTCGTTTACGAGCGCGCGCGGCCAAAAGTGTAAGCGCTGCGGGTGTGATGCCCTCAATACGACCCGCTTGGCCGATTGTACGCGGACGAACGGCTTCGAGCTTCAAACGCAACTCGGCCGACAGGCCTGAGATATGCGCATAATCTAAATCACTTGGGATAAAGAGCGACTCGTCACGGCGATAAACCGCGATATCCCGCTGTTGACGATCAAGATAGACGGCATAACGCGCATCATTTTCGAGACGGTCAACAAGAGGAGCGGGTATCTGTCCAAGCTCAGGCCAAATCCGAGCAAGATTTGCGAGAGTTTGATCAGGATAGGAAAGAAGATCGAATACCGACCGCCTGATACCATCTTGATTGACCTTCAATCCCTTTTGGACGGCTTCACTTGGGCTGAGCTGGAGCGACTTCAGCAATGATCGCGCGCGTTCAAGGTGATTGCGCCGCTCATTATATTTCTCCTGTCGAAGGCCCTTCACGAGCCCCCAAGCAACCGCCTTATCCGTCAGGCGCTCATCGGCATTATCGGAACGAAGGGACAGTCGATATTCTGATCGGGATGTAAACATCCGATAGGGTTCTGTAACGCCTTGGGTCACGAGATCGTCAATCATGACGCCGATATAGGCTTCGGTTCGATCAATTGTGATCGGTTCTTGTCCGCCCGCTAATCTCGCCGCGTTAAGGCCCGCAACCAAGCCCTGCGCGCCGGCCTCTTCATATCCGGTCGTGCCATTGATCTGTCCGGCGAAGAAAAGGCCGCGCACCGTCTTTGTTTCCAAAGTCGGTTCTAAGGATCTCGGATCGACATAATCATATTCAATCGCATAACCCGGACGGATGATCCGCGCCTTTTCAAGCCCCGGGATTGTTGCAACGAATGCGCGCTGTACGTCCTCTGGCATCGAGCTCGAGATCCCGTTGGGATAGACCGTGTCATCTTCGAGCCCTTCCGGTTCCAAAAAGATCTGATGCCTTGTCCGGTCACCAAAACGGACAACTTTATCCTCAATCGAAGGGCAATAACGTGGTCCGCGACCATCAATCTGACCGGAATAGATCGGGGCGTCCCCTAAACGACTTCTAATAACTTCATGTCCGGCATCAGTCGTCCATGTAATCCCACAAGCGATTTGGGGGGTCTCGATCCGGTCCGTCAAAGCAGAGAAAGGCTCTGGTGGATCATCGCCCTGCTGTTGTTCGAGCGAGGCCCAATCAATGGTCCGGCCATCAAGGCGCGGTGGCGTGCCCGTTTTTAGACGCCCCAAAGGAAAGGCTAAAACGGAAAGCGTCTTTGATAGACCTCTCGAAGGAGGTTCGCCCATCCGTCCAGCCGGAAATGTCACTGGTCCAATATGGACGAGACCGTTCAAAAAAGTGCCAGTTGTCAAAACAATCGCGGCCGCCGAAAGCTCCCGCCCATCGGCCAAACGTACGCCTTTAACGCGGGACTGATCAGCTTCCAAAATGAGATCGTCGACAAGACCATCAATTATCTGAAGATTGGGCTCTTTAGACAAAAGCGCCTGAACGGCTTCGCGATAGAGTTTTCGATCCGCTTGCGCTCGCGGACCTCGAACCGCCGGACCCTTGCTACGATTCAAGACGCGAAATTGAATTCCACCTTTATCGGCGGCCAGCGCCATCACCCCACCGAGCGCATCAATCTCACGCACAAGGTGACCCTTACCCAAGCCTCCAATCGCAGGATTGCAAGACATCACGCCGATACTGTCTCTAGATATCGTCACCAGAGCGGTATGTGCACCTGCGCGAGCGGCCGCCGAAGCTGCTTCCGTCCCCGCATGACCGCCGCCAACAACAATGACATCAAATTGGTTCAAGGGTGTAACCCACTTTTCCAAATTGTTTCACGTGAAACAGTTTCGATTATTTACCGATGCAGAAACTTGAAAAGAGCCGATCAAGAATATCATCAACCGATACATTGCCGGTAATTTTACCGATGGCTCGAGCGGCAAGCCGGATCTCTTCGGCAATCAGCTCGACGCCCGTTCCGTGCACTGAGTTCATGGCTCTGTCAATAAATTCCAGCGCTTCTTCGACGGCAACTCGATGTCTCTCTCTCGTCAGAAGGGCCGAAGCGCGTCCTTGATCGCCAGATTGGCTCAATTGTTCAAATAAATTTGAGACCAAAAGATCCATCCCCTGACCCGTCTTTGCGGAGATAGAAAGGGCACCCTTGTTAATTGTACCGCCTTTATCGATCTGGGTAATGACTTCAATCACAGGACGTCCCGCATCCAAAATGTCTCTAGTGGGTGGCATTCGGTCGCCCTGCCCCGGCTGCAACCACAAAACCATATCAGCACGCTGAGCCTGTTCGATTGTGCGTCGAATCCCCTCATTCTCGATCTCATCGGCCGCATCTCGAATGCCTGCGCTGTCAATCATCAGGACCGGCAAGCCCTTAAGATCAAGCTTCACCTCGATAAGGTCGCGCGTTGTGCCCGGTCTATCGGAAACAATGGCGGCATCGCGTTTTGCCAAAGCATTTAAAAGCGTCGATTTCCCGGAATTTGGTGGTCCGGCCAAAAGCACGACGAACCCTTCACGAACCCGCTCTCCCCATGACGCATGCGTCAGTGCCGCCCGCATCTCGCTGGCGAGGTTCGATAGAAGTGCCCGGGCTTGATTGAAGATCTGAGGTTCGACATCGGCTTCGTCAGAGAAATCCAACTCTGCATCGAAAAGCGCGAGAGCCTCGATCAAAGAGGCGCGCCAGCGATCTGATTCACGCGTTAGCCCACCTTGGAGTTGTCGAAGCGCCTGTTTGCGTTGAATTTCGGTTTCAGCATCGATGAGATCAGCCAAACCCTCAACTGCCGATAAATCGAGTTTTCCATTTTCAAAAGCGCGACGAGTAAATTCACCGGGTTCTGCTATGCGAAAATCCTCGATTTTAGATAATCGAAGAAGACATGCGCTTAAGACCGCCGGCGATCCATGAATATGAAATTCGGCAACATCTTCGCCGGTAAAACTTACCGGACCTTCAAAATAGAGACACAAAGCCTGATCGATCGGCGCACCGTCTTCATCTCGCAAGATTCGAAGCGTTGATTGCCGAGGCTGCGGAACTGTTCCGGCCATTTCAAGAAAGGCTCGCCGCGTCATCGGACCAGAGACGCGAATTATCGTTACACCCGCTCGCCCGGGAGCCGATGCGGGGGCGAAAATCGTATCGGAGATCGCGTGATCCTTGCGGGTCATATACCCGCCCCCTTCTCTTCGATCACGTATTCATTGAATCGAAGAAATCTGAATTGGTTTTTGTCTGCCGCAATTTATCCGCAAGGAACTCAATAGCATCGACCGTTCCCATCGGATTGAGAATGCGCCGCAAAACATACATTTTCTTGAGTACATCCGGCGCGACAAGCAATTCTTCCTTACGTGTTCCCGAACGTGTGATGTCGAGTGCCGGGAAGACTCGTTTATCGGAAACCTTGCGATCGAGAATAATTTCAGAATTGCCGGTGCCTTTGAATTCTTCAAAGATCACTTCGTCCATACGGCTGCCGGTGTCGATCAAGGCTGTTGCGATGATCGTCAGCGAACCACCCTCTTCAATATTACGTGCTGCGCCGAAGAAACGTTTCGGCCGTTGAAGCGCATTCGCATCAACACCGCCGGTCAAAACCTTACCTGATGAGGGCACCACTGTATTGTAGGCACGACCAAGACGAGTAATCGAATCAAGCAAAATCACGACATCACGACCATGTTCAACCAAGCGCTTTGCTTTTTCGATAACCATTTCAGCCACTTGGACATGGCGCTGCGCCGGCTCATCAAAGGTCGACGAAACAACCTCACCTTTGACCGAACGCTGCATATCGGTCACTTCTTCCGGGCGCTCGTCAATCAAAAGCACGATCAAATAACATTCTGGATGATTGGTCGTGATCGATTGCGCGATATTCTGCAAAAGTACCGTCTTACCAGTGCGTGGTGGCGCGACAATCAATCCGCGCTGACCCTTCCCAATCGGCGAAACAATATCGATAACGCGGGACGAAAAATCCTTCCGCGTCGGATCTTCGATCTCGAGTTTCAGCCTTTTATTCGGATAAAGCGGCGTCAAATTATCGAAATTGACTTTGTGACGGGCCTTTTCCGGATCTTCGAAATTGATCGTATTGACCTTCACAAGCGCAAAATAGCGCTCGCCATCTTTCGGGCCTCGGATTTGACCTTCCACAGTGTCACCGGTTCTGAGACCAAAACGGCGAATTTGTGCAGGAGAGACATAGATATCGTCGGGTCAATTCTTCAGCAAAAGCGAGGAGATCCGTCGGCGATTTACGCTTCAGGTCCTGAAGTTTCATTTCACGCATGAAACACCTTGAATCCGGCGCGCGAAGAGATCGAGCGCCATAATTTATGGAATAAATCGGTTAAAACCCACGATGACTGAAACTCGGTGCTCACCGGTTAAACAAGACGCATGCGTCTTTTAATCTTCGAGGGATTCCAGAACGGAATGGAAACTCGATATCCTGATTTCAACGTGAGAGCAAGTGCTGGAATTGTTTTGCCTATGGTTTGAAAATCACAAGCCCAACAGCAAAAATCATCAATACAGTCGGGATCTCGTTAACGATACGGAAATAGCGATGGCTGCGATTATTTTGATCTTCAGCAAACATACGAACATGGCGTGCAAGAAGTCCATGGACGCCACTCATGATGAGAACCGCCATCATTTTGAGACTGAACCAGGTTTGGCTAAACGCGCTTTGATCATAAGCGAGCCATAGGCCACAAATCCACGCGACGATCATGGCCGGTGTCATGATTGCTTTGAGCAATCGACGTTCCATAACTTTAAACAGCTCTGACGTTTCAGAGCCGACAGGCACGCCCGCGTGATAAACAAAGAGACGAGGCAAATAGAGTAGCCCTGCCATCCAAGAGATGATGGCCAAGATATGAAGCGTCTTAATCCAAAAATAGAGCACGAACTCTAGCCTCTAATCCGCTTTAAGACGCGCTCGACATTTTCAATCGGTGTTTCAGGAACAATGCCATGACCAAAATTGAAAATATGCCCACCACCGGAAAAGGCTTCTAAAATCGCGTCAGTATGGCGATCAAGCGATTCACCCCCAGCAACAACGGCAAGTGGATCAAGATTTCCTTGCACTGGAAGCAAAGGCTGAACAGTTTTTGCCGCCCATTTCGGATCAACTGCCCAATCAAGGCCAACAGCATTCGCCCCAGTCTCTTGAGCATAACGTGTATGATTACCACCCGATCCGCGACCAAAAACGATGAATTTCATATTTGGATATGTTTTGCGAACACCCTTAATGATGCGCGCAATCGGATCGATTGAAAATTTTCCAATATCTAATCCTGTAAGCGCGCCAGCAAAGCTTTCAAAAATCTGAATCGCATCGACACCCGCTTCTGCCTGCTTGTTGAGATACGCAATCGAAGCATCAACCAAGCGGTCAATCAATTGCTGAACATAAAGAGGATTTCGATAGGCAAGCACGCGGCTTGGCGCGAGTTCAGGCGTCCCTTTTCCTGCAATCATATAGCTTGCTACTGTCCAGGGCGCGCCGCAAAAACCCAAAAATGTCGTTTCTTTCGGAAGCGATGATTTAATTCTCCGGATCGCTTCAAAGACGGGACCCAACCGATCCAAATCAACTTCACCATGAAGTTCACTGAAATTTCGAGCAGGATCTAAAGGTTGAAGTTTTGGTCCTTCATTTTCAACAAAGTGAACCGGTAACCCCAAAGCATCAGGAACAACAAGAATGTCGGAAAACAAAATCGCTGCATCAAATCCAAAACGCCGAATGGGTTGAAGAGTAACTTCGGTTGCTAAATCGGGTGAATAACAAAACTCGATGAAATTTTTCGCTTTTGTCCGAACTTCACGATATTCCGGAAGATACCGTCCCGCCTGTCTCATGATCCACACTGGAGGACGATCAAACCGTTCCCCATCTAATACGGCGAGTAATTTTTTAACCGGAGCGGTATTTGAACTGTTCAAAGTCTATCCTTTTAAGATCTTATATTTTTGTTTCTGTTAGACAGGGTTTTTCGAGAATAGGGATTTATCCTTAGCTTATCCAATAGTTTTTCATCAAAAAATTATGGTTTTTGGCAAAGACACGTAGCCGTAAAAGTCAAAAATAACATTTATTTATCAGATAGTTAGAATAAAAATTCCGAATGATAAGATTGATTTATCCCCATAATCACCCTTTTTAAAATAAGTGTCTCAGAATCTATCCAGAGGGATCTCTTTGGGGATCAAAAACAGCCTAAGGCCTTAAAGGGCACCCCCATCGGTCTTTTTACCCCCGGGTTTTCCCCATTAGGACAAATGCGATACACAGGTTTGTCGTCTGTTAACCAAGGTCATTGTCGTGGACCGTAGTTACTTCCACCTCCACCTCGTTTCAGATTCAACGGGTGAAACATTGCTCGCGGTTAGTCGCGCTGTCACCGCCCAATATGAGGGCGTCTCGGCGATCGAACATATTTATCCCCTCATCCGAAACGAATCCCAACTGGATCGTGTCATCGTCGCGCTCGAAAACGCTCCCGGTATGGTCCTCTACACAATGGTCGATAAGGTTTTGGGATCGCGGCTTGAAGCGGCGTGCCAGGATTTCGGCTGTCCTTGCCTATCTATTCTCGACCCCGTGTTGACGATGTTTCAGTCTTATCTCGGGCAATCCTACACGCATCGACCCGGCGCACAGCATGTGTTGAATGCGGATTATTTCAAACGTATTGATGCGCTCAATTATACAATGATGCATGATGATGGACAGCAAGGCCAAGACCTCGACGCAGCCGACATCATTCTTGTTGGTATAAGCCGAACATCAAAAACACCGACGAGTATTTATCTTGCCAATCGCGGCTATAAAACAGCGAACGTTCCACTTGTTCCAAACATCGCTCCGCCAGAACAACTTCAACATGTAAAAAAGCCACTTGTTGTTGGCTTGGTTGCGAGCCCTGAACGTATCGCACAAATTCGACAGAATCGACTTCTCGCTTTAAACGCAAGCGATGACACCGCCTATATCGACAAAGCTTCAATCACTGAGGAAATCATCTATTCGAGACGTCTTTGTGCACGCAATAATTGGCCGATTATTGATGTTACGAGACGATCCATTGAAGAAACAGCAGCAGCTATTATCGATCTTTACCGTAATCATGTCAGTGTTGGCGAAGACGCATAATGACTCGCCCAAC
>RFZR01000161.1 GCA_009920595.1 Alphaproteobacteria bacterium
CGATCAATGACCATTACGGTCTGGTCGACACCAAATCGCCTGCCTTCTGGGCTGATGAGCGTCGTCGTCGTAAGTTCCATGAGCTCGACAAAATGTTCCGCAATTTCACCGTCACTGAGACTGTGATCGCGGGCTCGACGCTCACTTTCGACGATCTCTATGAAATGGGCGGCACCCATTTCGAGAATTGCTATATCGATGATCGCGAGATTGAAGGCTTCATCGACTATGTCCGCACGCTGGATGTGTTGGTCATTCACGTCCATTCGCCGGAAGGCGAATTGGTGCTGACCGATGTGTCCGTGGTGTTGCCGAAATATAATCAGCTCTATGGCAGCTTCTGCCAATGGAACCGGGATTTCAAAAACAAATCCCCCGGGATCTATGCGTGCCTTTTGGCCTCGCGCTGGGCGCAGCGGAACAATCTCCGTTATTATAATCTCGGCCCTGTTGGCGATTACGGATATAAGAATTTGTTCGTGACCGATCTCGAGCCGATTTATTCGCTGGTCCTCACTGAACTCGATGATCCGTTGGCGCTTGATCTCACATCACCACTTCATACGGATTTCAGAATGTCGGATTGGAACCGCGTTTATCGCGAGCAGCCACGTCCAGTGATGAGAATGCGTCGCGCTGGTTAAACCGGCGCACGCTCTTAGCTTCGCGTTCTGATCTCTTTCGAAATCAAAAAAGGCCCCGTTTTCGGGGCCTTTTCTTTAGCGTGTCGGCTCAGTCGAAATGATGGACTTCGCCGAAAGTGATGTCGTAATCCATCACAAGTTCTTCGCCCTTTTTAATTGTCCGCATGGTTTCAAATTGTCCCGGTGCGACGAGGCGAAGATTGGGTGACTTCGAGTGATTGATATAGATCGCCATATCCACCGTGTTGAGACCATTGGCGGAGGCGAGGATCTGATCGCCATCAAAGAAACAGTATTTTTCCATCTGCGCCAAAACGCCTTCCGGGAGCCCTGCAATGTCAGCGCTTTTCAATTCGATCTCGTCGCGCGGCACGAGACTTTTTAGCGGATCAACGCCTTTCGGTATTGTGCGCATGGCGAAGACGCCAACACCATGAATGGGTGAGGCATCAATGCGGCAATAAACGTCTTCGCGGAGATGTTTCAGAAGTGTGGCTTTATCAATCATAAGGAAATGCTCTTGGCGGATCTGTGAGGATAAGAGTTGGATTAAGAGTGGAGTGAGGGGATCAATGAAAGGGGTCGCCATAAAAGGGACCGAAGGTTGTATGTCCGAAATCCTTTCAAAGGTGATCGGCTTGGGTGATCCAAAAGACTCGGTTGACAGATTTTGAGGCCTGCGACAAGACCGGATGATCCAGAGCCGAACCTCAAGTCAACTGCACTGTGCTACCGACTTATCTTTCCATACGCATTAAGGGCTAATCGGATGACCACAACGTCCCGCACCACTTACAACCGTGTCGCTATCATATTGCATTGGCTGATGGCAATCCTTCTCATCGGTATGCTTTTGCTTGGCGAAGATATGATGGAGATTGAGAAAGAGGTCGGTGAAGATCATGGGGCGGGTGGGTTCGCTTTGATTAATCTTCACGTGAATATTGGCATCGCCATTTTGATCCTCACCGTCATTCGTATTGCCTGGCGGATCGCCAATCCGCCACCAGCTTTGCCTGACACGGTGAAGTCGTGGGAGAAAAAACTTGCGACCATCACCTATGGCCTTTTTTATGTTCTGATGATTGGCTTGCCGCTTACAGGCTGGTTTGCGTTACCCGGTTTTCTCGCCAGGCATTCTGAAGTTGCGGGTCTCAATCTGTTCGGCTTAATGGATTTTCCTTTGGCGCCTGCTGTTCCGATCAAGACAATCATCTTGCATAAACTTGGGAGCAAGATTGGATTGGCTTTGCTGGCGCTTCATGTGCTTGCGGCACTGAAACATCAATTCGTTGACGACACAAAAATCTTCTCACGCATGATGCCGCATTAAAGAGAAGATTGTTACTGAAACGGATCAGAAGCGGCGTCTGCCAATGCCGCTTTATAATCTCTGATCAATGACGCACAGAGATCAGCGGTTGAAGGGCAATCGTCAATCGCACCGACGCCTTGTCCGGCCGACCAGATTGTTTTCCACGCTTTCACTTCTTTCGATAAATCAAGCGCGTGCGCGGGCGGTAGATCATCCGGATCAAGTCCAGCAGCGCGAATGCTGGGTTTCAAGAAATTGGCCGGAACACCTGAGATGTTGGGCGTATAAAGAATATCCGCAGCACGAGATGTCGCGAGCATATCTTTATAGGCTTCAGGGATCATCGCTTCGCGCGTCGCAAGAAAGCGCGTCCCGAGATAGGCGAAATCAGCGCCCATCATGCGCGCCGCTGCAATGTCACGCCCGGTGTTCATCGAGCCCGATAGAATAAGCGTGCCGGAAAATACTGAACGCATCTCGGAGAGAAGCGCGAAGGGATTAAGCGTTCCCGCATGACCGCCCGCGCCTGCCGAGACGCCAATCAAACCATCAACACCCGCCTCAGCTGCTTTCTCAGAATGGCGACGACTGATCACATCATGAAAGACAAGCCCACCATAAGATTGGATCGCCTTTACAACATCGCTGACCGCGCCGAGTGACGTGATCACAAGCGGGACGCGGTGGCGCACAATCTCAGCGAGATCCGCTTCAAGTCGCGTATTGGTTTTATGGACGATCAGATTGACGCCATAGGATGCCGCTGGCGGTCCATCAGCAAGCCGCGTTTTGATCTCATCAAGCCAATGCGAAAACTCGTCGGTGGTGCGGGCATTGAGCGCCGGAAATGTCCCGATCAACCCTGCGCGGCATGTCTCGACAACGAGATCGGTTCCAGACCCCAAAAACATCGGGGCGACAATCGCTGGTAATCGCAGATTTCGTTCGAGTGAAGCGGGGATACTCATCCATCAAGTCTCAGGTTTAGGCTGATATTTGTTCAAATTTCGTCATAGTATGGCGCTAAATGACAATCTTTGCCCTCGATCTGTCAAGCTTTGCCTTGCTTTGAAAAGATAAGGACGGATTTTCGATAGAGGAAAAGAGGGGATCGGCGCATAGGCTCGGTCATCAAAAATGGTTCGCATGGGGGACGACATGGCATTCAAGACCGATATTGAAATTGCGCGTGAAGCCAAGAAAAAACCGATCTTGGACATCGGCGCTAAATTGGGCATTCCGGCCGATGATCTGCTTCCCTATGGCCATGACAAGGCCAAAGTGAGCCAGAGCTTCATCAAATCGATCCAGGGTCGCCCTGAGGGCAAGCTCATCCTCGTGACCGCCATCAACCCGACGCCCGCCGGCGAAGGCAAGACGACCACCACTGTGGGCCTCGGCGACGGTTTGAACCGCATCGGCAAGAAAGCGATTGTCTGTATTCGCGAAGCCTCGCTCGGCCCGAATTTTGGCATGAAGGGCGGCGCGGCCGGGGGCGGCTATGCGCAAGTCGTGCCGATGGAAGAAATGAACCTCCATTTCACGGGCGATTTCCACGCGATCACATCGGCGCACAATCTTTTGTCGGCGATGATCGATAATCACATTTATTGGGGCAATGAGCTTGGCATCGATGAGCGCCGTGTCACATGGCGTCGCGTGATGGACATGAATGATCGCGCATTGCGCGATATTGTTGTGTCGCTCGGCGGTGTGTCGAATGGCTTCCCGCGTCAGACCGGTTTTGACATCACGGTTGCCTCCGAAGTGATGGCGATCTTGTGTCTTTCGAAAGATCTCGAAGATTTGCAAAAGCGTCTTGGTGACATTGTTGTGGCGTATCGTCGCGACAAAACGCCTGTTTATTGCCGCGATGTGAAAGCCGACACCGCTATGGCTGTGTTGTTGAAGGATGCAATGCAGCCGAATTTGGTGCAGACGCTCGAAAACAATCCTGCCTTTGTGCATGGCGGTCCGTTCGCGAACATTGCGCATGGGTGCAACTCCGTTATTGCGACAACAACCGCGCTGCGTCTTGGTGATTATGTTGTCACCGAAGCCGGGTTCGGTGCGGATCTTGGCGCTGAAAAATTCTTCGACATCAAATGCCGCAAAGCCGGTTTGAAGCCTGCCGCAGCTGTTATCGTTGCCACTGTGCGTGCGATGAAAATGAATGGCGGCGTCGCAAAAGCCGATCTCGGTGCAGAAAACATTGATGCCGTGAAAAAAGGCTGCGCTAATCTTGGCCGTCATATTGCCAACACAAAAGGCTTTGGCGTTCCGGTCGTGGTCGCGATCAATCATTTTGCGACCGACACAGATGCTGAAATCGCCGCTGTGAAAGATTATGTGGCGTCGCAAGGCGCGGAAGCCATTCTCTGCAAACATTGGGCGCAAGGCTCTGCGGGCATCGAAGATCTCGCGCGCAAGGTGGTTGAGCTTGCAGAATCCGGCAAGTCACATTTCGCCCCGCTGTATCCGGATGAAATGCCTCTTTTCCAGAAGATCGAAACCATCGCAAAACGCATTTATCATGCTGATGAAGTTATCGCTGATAAATCGATCCGCGATCAATTGAAGACATGGGAAGCGGCAGGTTACGGCCATCTTCCGGTTTGCAT
>RFZR01000162.1 GCA_009920595.1 Alphaproteobacteria bacterium
CCGACAGTCGATTGTTATGTTCGCTATATGCCGGTCTCAGGCCATCGCGAAAAGCGCGCGAATGTGACCTATATGGAGAATAACCGGGATATTTCGGTGCGCCTCGCACAAGTTCCCGGGCAATCTTATTTCGTGCCGGTTGATATCCAGATTGCAACCATGATCGGTAATCTGCGGATCGAAGCCACGAAAATCGAGGGTTTTGAAAAACCCTCTGACACCGCGACCGCTGAGACTCCTTAATTCATCGACGTTTGTCTCAAATTGCGACGGCGTTTGCATGAAAAACGCTGATTCGTGCAGGATTCGTTCCCGATTTGCGCCAAAACTTGATGAAAAGTGAATCTGCCTAAAAAGCGCGCTTGATCGATTTTTAACGTCATTGGTCGCTTCCGACACCAAAAGCGATTCGGACGCGATTCGTTCCTTAATCGTTCGATTTCCCTGTCATTTCCTCTCTGACTTTGTCTCATTTTGCGACAATCGGTTTGACTTTGATACAAAGGGTCGGGCAGGTTCCAGCGCCTCTTTGAAGTTGATCATGCGTTCTCCCTCCCTTCCCCCTTCCCAGCGTGCCCGTGGCGTCACCGCCATTCTCGGGCCGACCAATACCGGCAAGACTCATCTCGCCATTGAACGCATGCTGGCGCATCCCTCCGGCATCATTGGTTTGCCTTTGCGATTGCTCGCTCGCGAAGTGTATGAACGCGTTGTCGCGCGTGTGGGCGCACCTGCGGTGGCGCTCATTACCGGTGAAGAAAAAATCAAACCGCCGGGCGCACGTTATTATGTAGCGACTGTTGAAGCGATGCCGCGCGATGTTGATGTCAGTTTCATCGCGATTGATGAATGCCAACTCGCAGCCGATTTTGATCGCGGTCACATTTTCACGGATCGTATTCTCAATATGCGCGGTCGTGATGAAACAATGTTGATCGGCGCAGAAACGATCAAACCTTTATTGCTGAAGCTCATACCCGGCTTGCAAACAACAACGCGTCCACGCCTGTCGCAATTGACTTTTGCAGGTGATCGCAAAATCAGCCGTTTACCGCGCCGTTCAGCCATTGTCGCATTTTCTGCTGATGAAGTTTATGCAATTGCCGAACTCATTCGTCGTCAAAGTGGTGGTGCAGCTGTTGTTCTCGGTGCGCTATCACCACGCACACGCAATGCACAAGTCGCACTCTATCAATCAGGTGATGTTGATTATCTCGTTGCGACAGATGCGATTGGGATGGGGCTTAATCTTGATGTCGATCATGTCGCTTTTGCCGGAGATCGAAAATATGACGGCACAAAATTTCGTCGGCTTGTGCCGGGTGAATTCGGACAGATCGCCGGACGTGCCGGCCGCTATTTGAAAGATGGATCATTCGGATCGACAGGTCGTTGTGCGCCTTTTGAAGATGAGCTCGTTGAAGCGCTCGAGTCTCATGTGTTTCCACCTTTGCCCATGCTGCAATGGCGCAACGCCGAGCTTGATTTTTCAAGCGTCCCCGCGCTGATCCACGCGCTTGACCGTGTCCCCGATGAAGACGGCCTAACCCGCGCACCCTTGGCGGATGATCTCCGAGCGCTTGAGGCGGCTTCGCGGGATCGGGAAATGATGGCCGCCGCCAAAGGACAAAAAGCCGTCGAATTGCTCTGGGCCGTGTGCCAAGTGCCTGATTATCGTAAGGTTTCTCCCCAGGCGCATGCCGATCTCGTTACCACGCTCTATCTCAACCTGGCGACCAAAGGACAGATATCGGCCGATTGGTTCGCCCGCCAGATCGCCGAGGTAAACCGGACCGATGGCGATATCGACACGCTCTCCGCACGGATCGCCCAGATCAGGACATGGACCTTTGTCGCCAATCGTGAGAATTGGCTCGCTGATCCGACGCATTGGCAGGAAGCCACGCGACAGGTAGAAGATGCATTGTCAGACGCGCTCCATGAGCGTCTGGCCCAAAGATTTGTTGACCGCCGCACCAGCGTCCTGATGCGTCGGCTGAGAGAGAACGCGATGCTGGAAGCGGATATCACGGCGACGGGCGAAGTCCTTGTCGAGTCACACCCCGTCGGCCGATTGATCGGGTTTCAATTCGTGCCTGAATCGGACACAGGATCGCCCGAAGGCAAAGCCTTGCGTGCGGCTGCGTTGAAAGCGCTTGCGGGTGAATTTGCGAACCGTGCCACACGTGTTTCAAATGCCGTCGATGAAGCGTTCACTTTGAGCCATGACGGTGCGTTGCGCTTCTTGGGTGAGCCGATTGCCCGTTTGACTGCTGGCGAAAAACTTCTCGCCCCGCGTTTGCGCCTTCTTGCTGACGAACATCTTGAATCAGCAGATCGCGAGAAAGTTCAAAACCGCATTGATCTTTGGCTCAAAGCGCATGTCGAAAAACTTCTTGGACCTCTTTTGAAATTGGAAGAACCAGAAGCGCTTACAGGCATGGCGCGAGGTATTGGGTTTCAAATCGCAGAAGCGCTGGGTGTTCTTGATCGCACCAAAGTCAATGAAGATATGAAAACGCTTGACCAAGAAGCGCGCGCAGCCTTGCGTGGTCTTGGTGTAAGATTTGGCGCGTATCACTTAACGGTTCCCGCTTTGTTGAAACCAGCGCCTCGCGCTCTCGCTTGTCAACTCTGGGCACTTAAAGAAGGTGGCGCAGAAGTAAAAGGGCTTGATGACATTCTTCATCTCGCCGCTTCGGGGCGCACATCAATTCCCATTAATCCAGATACACCGAAGCCGCTTTATCGTGCTGCCGGTTTCCGCGTGTGCGGTACACGCGCTGTGCGTGTCGATATTCTTGAAAGACTGGCCGATCTTATTCGCCCCGCGATTCAATATCGTCCAGGGATCACACCGGGTGAACCTCCAGCAGGTGCTGCAGATGGTGAAGGCTTTGTTGTCACCGTTGCGATGACATCGCTTTGCGGATGTGCAGGTGAAGATTTCAATTCGATTTTGAAGTCGCTCGGCTACATCATGGATCGTCGTGCAGGACCTGCAATCACGGTTGCGCTTGCAAAAGCGAATGAAGCGGTTGCAGCTGAGGCAACAACGGAAGCGGTAGCCGCTCCAGAGGCGTCACCTTTATCTGAAACAAGTGATGCGACACCGGTTGCAACTGAACCTGAAAGTGGCGCGCCGGAAGTTATTACGGAAGCGACACCTGAAGCAGCAACAACCGAAGCTGCTGAACCTGTAATGATTGAAGTGTGGCGGCAACATCGCCACCGCCCGCAAGGGCAAAAGCATGATCGTCGTAAACCTCATCACAATAAGCCGCGCGAAGGGGAAGCGGCTGTATCTGCTGACTCAAACACTTCGCAATCGGGTGAGAAGACATCATTCCATCGCCGTCCTGACAAACGTGCACAAGAGGATGGTGAAAATCGTCCGCCGCGCAAACAACATGGAAAACATGACGGTGGCCGCGATGAGCGTCGTGGTGGGCAGCGCTTTGAAGGGCGTGGCGGCAAAAAAGATCAAGCCCGTAAGCCGGATCGCGGATGGCAGGATCCCCCGCGTCCGCGCGAACAAGATCGTGCACCCGATCCCAATTCGCCTTTTGCAAAATTATTGGCGTTGAAGTCGCAACTCGAAGGCAAAGATAAATAAGAGACGAAAAATTTTTCGCCTCTTATTTGGATTTCTCTTCATTCACCATCACAGTGCGGCTTAATATCTCGCCGAGCCCATTTGCGCGTAACGCGCGATCAATGGCAAAAAGTAACTCGGAGCTCACGCGTCCGGCATCATCCACTTCGGCGACAAAGCCTGTGAGCTCGAATTCTTTTACGTTCTCGCCTAATTTTTTGTATTGAACATTTGGCGCGGGGTCGCGAAGCAATTTGCCATTTGCCTGGGCGGCTTCACTCATCAAGCGATGAACAAGATCCGGATCGGCGTCGCGCGACACCGGAATAGAAATGACAACACGGCCTGTGCGATCATTATGAACGCGATTTTTAACCACGCCTGAGACAAGCGATGAATTCGGAACGATCAAAACCGAGCGGTCAAATGTTTCAATCTCTGTGGCGCGCACATTGATGCGTTTGACATGCCCTTCTTCAGTACCAACAGCCACCCAATCACCCACACGAATGGCGCGCTCCCACAAGAGGATCAAACCCGAAACGAAATTATTGACGATGGATTGAAGACCAAAACCGATACCGACAGAGAGAGCACCAGCAACGATGGTGACTTTCTCGAGACTTAAGCCGAGACCACTCAATGAAACAGCAGCGGCAACGATAAAACCGGCATAGCCAATTCCGGTCACAATCGAATTTCGTAATCCAGAATCAAGATGTGTGCGGGGCAAATAATTTTGTGTGAGCCATCTTTGTAATCCGCGGGTGAGCAGAATGCCCGCACCAAAGAGAAGAATGGCAAAGAAGGCGGCGCCGAATGAAATCGTGACTTCACCGATTGTAAAGCCGAAAATCACGGCTTTAAGCGGCAACAGAATATCGCCTGAATCAACCCGCCATGGTGCAAGTGCTAAAGTTACGCCA
>RFZR01000163.1 GCA_009920595.1 Alphaproteobacteria bacterium
AGGCCGCGCGCGGGGGCGCAAAAGCGACCTTGCGTCGTTGCACTTTGTAAGTCGGGCCTGATGCGCCATTTATGAGGTCATAGTCCTCACGATGGAACCTTGACCATGTCCACGCTTTTTGTTTCGCACGGCGCCCCTAATCTGATTTTACACAATTCGGAAGCGCGGCATTTTCTCGAGCATTTTGGCAAGGATATCGGCAAGCCGCGCGCGATTTTGATGGTCACCGCGCATTTTGAGGCGCATCGGCCAACGCTCACCAATGGCACGCATCCGCCGATGATTTATGATTTTGGCGGGTTTGAACCTGAATTGCGCACCGTCCAGTATCGCGCGCCGGGCTCGCCCGAAGTCGCGTCCGAAGCTTTCAAGCTCTTGGATGAAGCGGGACTCTCGCCCGCTTTTGCTGATCGCGGGTTTGACCACGGCACATGGGTGCCGCTGGTGCTCATGCGCCCGGAGGCCGATATTCCCGTCGTGCAGCTCTCGGTAGAGCCTGATAAAGGCGCGGCCTATCATCTAAAACTGGGCCGCGCGTTAAAACCGCTTGCGGAGTCGGGCGTGTTGATCATCGGCTCGGGCGCGGCAACCCATAATCTTCACGAGTTTTTCCGCGGCCAATATCGCCCGGATTCGCCAGCGCCCGATTGGGTGAAGAGTTTCGGTGATTGGCTTGATCGCAAAATCACCGAAGGCGATACCGAAGCGCTCGTTCAATATCGCATGCTGGCGCCTAATGGCGCCAAGAACCACCCGACCGAAGAACATCTTCTGCCGCTTTTCGTCGCGATGGGCGCAGCCGGCGAGGGCGCCCATGGCACGCGCGTGCACACAAGCCAGGAATATGGCGTGCTGATGATGGATTGTTATCAGTTTTCGTGAGGCTCTGGTCGGTCGGTCGCATTGCGGGGCGCGCGCGGGTGATCTAAACCCTCTTTATGACCGCTTCGCCCGCCTCTTTCCGCCTTGCTTTGGCCCAGCTGAACCCCACTTTGGGGGATGTTGAGGGCAATCTCGCTTTGGCGCGCGCGGCGCGCGCCGAAGCCGCGTATGCCAAAGCCGATGCGATCTTGTTTCCGGAACTCTTTCTCGCCGGCTATCCGCCCGAAGATCTGGTGCTGAAGCCCGCTTTCCAAGATGCGTGCCGCGCGGCGTGCGAAACGCTTGCGCGTGAGACAGCGGATGGTGGTCCGGCTGTTTTGATAGGCCTGCCTTGGGCAGAAGGCGGCAAGCTTTATAATGCACTCGCGGTGCTTGATGGCGGCAAAATCGACGCGGTGCGGTTCAAAGTCGATCTGCCGAATTACGGCGTGTTTGACGAGAAGCGCGTTTTTGATTCAGGGCCGATGCCGGGTCCCGTCAATCTGCGTGGCGTGCGTTTGGGTGTCCCGATTTGCGAAGATATTTGGGGTGAAGATGTTGTCGAATGTCTCGCCGAGACGGGCGCTGAGATTCTCCTCGTGCCGAATGGCTCACCCTATTTTCGCGGCAAGAGCGATGTGCGTTTGAACATTGCGGTCGCGCGCGTCACCGAGAGCAGATTACCGCTTGTCTATCTCAATCAAGTGGGCGGGCAAGATGATCTCGTCTTCGACGGCGCGTCCTTTGTGTTGAATGCGGACTCATCCCTTGCCTGTCAGTTCTCGTCTTTCACGCAACAAATTGTGATCACTGAATGGACTCGCGGCGCGGACGGTTGGCGTTGCGCTCAAGGTCCAAGAGCTTTGCCGCTTGATGATGATAAGGCCGATTACGCAGCCTGTGTTTTGGGCCTTAAAGATTATGTCGAAAAGAATCGCTTTCCTGGCCTTGTGCTTGGTCTTTCAGGCGGCATTGACTCAGCGCTTTGTGCGGCGATGGCGGTTGATGCGTTAGGCGCTGATCGCGTTCATGCCGTGATGCTGCCTTATCGCTATACATCATCGGACAGTCTTGAAGATGCGGAGTCTTGCGCGAAAGCGCTGGGCGTTCGTTATGACGTTGTGCCGATTGCGCCGCCGGTCGAAGGTTTTGAAAACGCCCTCGCGCCGCTCTTCAAAGGTACAAATCGCGACATCACGGAAGAAAATCTGCAAAGCCGTACGCGTGGTACGATTCTTATGGCGATCTCGAATAAATTCGGCGCGATGGTGATGACGACCGGCAATAAATCGGAAATGTCGGTGGGTTACGCCACGATCTATGGCGACATGAATGGTGGCTTCAACCCGATCAAAGATCTCTATAAAATGGAGGTCTATCGTCTGTCATCTTTGCGCAATCACTGGAAACCTGAGGACGCGCAAGGCCCGTCAGGTCTTGTGATCCCTGAACGCATTATCACCAAAGCGCCGTCCGCCGAATTGCGCGAAAATCAAACCGATCAAGATTCGCTTCCGCCTTATGATGTGCTTGATGCCATTCTCGAAGGTTTAGTTGAAAAAGAAATGCGCGTGTCTGATCTTGTCGCCAAAGGTTTTGATCTTGAGACCGTCAAGAAAATCGAGCGTCTGCTTTATGGCGCTGAATATAAACGCCGCCAATCCGCGCCCGGCGTCAAAGTCACGCTCAAAAATTTCGGCCGCGATCGCCGCTACCCGATTGTGAATCGTTTCCGCGATCAAGGTCGCGTGGCACACAGCCCCGATCCGAGGCTCGCGCCCCACACAACACTCACCAAAACCGAAGTGGTTGACTTCTGATGACAAACCCGATCGTTCGCTTTGCGCCTTCGCCGACAGGCCGCATTCATATTGGCAATGCCCGCACGGCTTTGTTGAATTATCTTTTCGCCCATCGCGCTGGTGGTCAATTCATCTTGCGCTACGATGATACGGATATTGAGCGCTCAACCAAAGAATTTGCCGATGGCATTGCGGTTGATCTCGACTGGATGGGCATCAAGCCTGATCTCGTCATTCGCCAATCGGAACGTTTTGATCTTTATCACTCGGTTGCTGATAAATTGCGTGCGATGGGCAAGCTCTATGCCTGCTATGAAACGGAAGAAGAGTTAGATCGCAAACGCAAGCGGCAGGCCGCGCGTCATCTGCCGCCGGTTTATGATCGTGCCGCGCTGAAACTCACAGACGAAGAAAAAGCGGCTTATGAAGCAGAGGGACGCAAACCCCATTGGCGTTTTCTTCTCGATCATAAAACAGTTGCTTGGCATGATTTGGTGCGCGGCGAATGCACGGTCGATTGCGCTTCGCTTTCTGATCCGGTCTTGATCCGTGCCGATGGGACTTATCTCTATACCTTGCCTTCTGTTGTTGATGATATCGACACAAAAGTGACGCATGTCATTCGCGGTGAAGATCATGTCACAAATACCGGCGTGCAAATTCAAATTTTTGAAACGCTTTCGGGCTCATCGCCGCTCTTTGGTCATCATAATCTGTTGACGAATGCGAGCGGTGAGGGGCTTTCAAAACGCAAAGGCCATTTCTCGATTTCGTCTTTGCGTGAAGACGGCATGGAGCCGATGGCGGTTGCGTCTCTTGCGGTTCTTGTGGGTTCATCTGAATCCGTGCGGCCGATTGCCAAGCTTGATGAATTGGGCGCGCTTGTTGATCTTGCGCGTCTGTCGCGCGCGCCCGCGAAATTTGATGAAGCCGAACTTGATGGGCTTAACGCCAAAACCTTGCACGCGATGGCTTATGAAACCGCCGCACCGCGTTTACGCGCGTTCGGCATTGATCGCGGCGAAAATTTTTGGTTGGCGGTGCGTGGCAATCTTGAGCGTTTTGCCGATGCAGCCATATGGGCCAAAGTGATTGAAGGACCGATTGCTCAAAGTGGCGAGCGTGATCGTGCCTTTCTTTCGGAGGCGCTTGCTGTGTTACCCTCAGGGGCTTGGGATACGGAAACCTGGGGCGCGTGGACGACAGTCGTGAAAGAGAAAACGGGCCGCAAAGGCAAAGATCTTTTCATGCCCTTGCGTCTTGCGCTCACGGGGCTTGAGCATGGGCCTGAATTAAAGCTGATGCTGCCTTTGATTGGTGAAGCAGAAACGCGGCGTCGTTTGAGCGAATAATTATTCAGTAATCGCTGCGGCACCGGGCGCACGCAAGATTCTGATTTTGCGCTTGGTACCATCAGCAGCCATGATCTCGCGAATTTCACCTTCGCCGATAGGCACAATATCGGTGCCTGCCGGAATGGCGTTTTGCAATACAGCGACATTCTGGGGCGGAACGGGTGCCGGTGCCGGCTCGCCCTTTTTCAGCTTTGTTTTTGGTGCCGCTTTTAAATCACGCGGGCGTGAGAGTTCTTGCGCTTTCAATTCTGTCACTTGCGCATCGGGCGATCCGGTTGATTCAAGAATACGTTCAGCATCCGCTAGAGTTTCGGCCCATGTTTTGCCGGGCACGCGGCAAGAACAAGTTGAATCAAGCGATGTGCGATAATGATAAGCGGTGGGGAGCGCGGTATAAGGCATACCGCCTTCGGCAGACACCGCGCCATCCACTTCGCGATCATTCGGTTGCAAATAGAGATTCACAACGGCG
>RFZR01000164.1 GCA_009920595.1 Alphaproteobacteria bacterium
CAAGAACGCATGACCACGCGATCAACGCCGAAAGCGCCGCGTCGGGGATTTGATCCCAAACAGGCGCGCGCTGAGAATGCTGAACGCACGCATCAACGCGCGGGGCGCATTCAATCACGCGGCGGTAAAAGTGTGATGGTTGAAAAGCTCGCGCCCCGAACACGCACCGAGTCAGGGCGCACGGATCGCTCACCACAAGGCAAGGGCGCGCCGCGTTCAAAGGGTCCGCGTCCGCCACGCACGCGTTAACCCCATGCGCATCGTTGCGGGTCGCTTCAAGGGACGAGTGCTTGTCACACCTTCGGGAATGGCGACACGACCGACATCGGATCGGTTGCGCGAAACACTCTTTAATGTGTTGGCGCATGCCTATGATGATCGAATCTCGGACGCGCGCGTGCTTGATCTTTTTGCGGGCTCTGGGGCGCTCGGATTGGAAGCGCTTTCACGCGGGGCGGTCTTCGCACAATTTGTCGAAGAGGCACCTGCGGCTCGCGGTGCGATCAAAGATAATATTGATGCGCTCGGTGTCGCCGGTATCACCAAAGTCTATCGTCGTGATGCGACCCATCTCGGACCGTTACCGCCCGATGAAGCGTTCTCACTTGTGTTTTGCGATCCACCCTATGACAAAGGGTTGGCGGCCCGTGCCCTTGAAAGCGCGCTCAAAGGGGGATGGTTGGCGCGTGGTGGTGCGGCCGATATTTTGCCCGAGGGTATAAAACATCTTGAAACGCGAAATTACGGTGAAACGAGTTTGACCTTTGCGGAAGGCCCATGACGCAGTTTCTTCTCGAAGGGTCTCATTCGCGATAGTCATACATAGATCGGTCCGTCATTCTTGATCGTGCTTATTTTAAGGAGAGCCCCATGTCTGATTCAATCGCAATGGCAGAAGGTCAGAAACATCTGACGGGTGGGTGTTTGTGTGGTCATGTGAAGTTTCGCGTTGAGGGTCCTATGCGTGAGGTTGTTGCGTGCCATTGCTCGCAATGCCGTAAGCAGACCGGAAATTTTTTCGCATCTTCAAATGCGAAAAGCGCTGATGTGAGTTTTGTCGAAACAAAGGGCCTTAAATGGTTCAAGTCATCGGAGGAAGCCGAGCGCGGCTTTTGTCAGGATTGCGGCAGTGCGCTCTTCTGGCGACGCTTTGACAGCGATACGATTTCGATCACGGCTGGATCGCTCGATGGTAAAACGGGTCTTCGGATTTGCGAACATATCTATGTTGCCGATAAACCTGATTGGTATGAAATCACCGACGGCATCAAACAATATCCGATCTGGCGATGAATGAAGTGCGTAAGCGCTGAAAGTTATGGGTTTGGAATAGAGTATTATGGCGCTTCTTCTCGGAATCGACACCGGTGGCACTTATACGGACGCAGTTCTGTTTGACGACAAACAGAGCCAGGTCATTGCGAAAGCGAAGTCGCTGACGACGCGGCATGATCTTGCGATCGGCATTTCAGGCGCGGTGACGCGCGTGATTGATGCCGCGCAGATTGATGCGGCCACGATTGAACTTGTTTCACTTTCGACAACACTGGCCACCAATGCGCTTGTTGAAGGTCAGCAACGCCGCATTGGCCTTGTGATGATCGGATTTTCTGAAAGTGACATTCAGCGCCAAGGCCTTGCTTCAGCGCTTGGTAATGATCCGATGGTCCGCATTGCGGGCGGGCATAATGTGACAGGCGATGAAGCGGCTTCCCTTGATCTTGCAGCGCTTGATACTTGGCTCGAAGGTGCAGGCAAGACCGTGACGGGTTATGCGGTTGCAGGATATTTCTCTACCCGTAATCCGCAACATGAAATTCGTGTCCGTGATCATATTCGCTCGCGGACGCATTTACCTGTGACATGCAGCCATGAACTCACAAGCCAGCTTGATGGCCCGCGTCGTGCACTGACCTGTGTTCTAAATGCGCGCCTCATTCCGTTGATTGACGGATTGATTGGCGCGACGGCGCGTTTTCTTGATGACCGGAATATCAAAGCGCCGGTGATGGTGGTACGCGGCGATGGTGCATTGATTGCAGCCGATGTCGCTCGTGAACGGCCGATTGAAACTATTCTCTCAGGCCCTGCCGCAACGCTTGTGGGCGCTGCGTTTTTAACGGGTTCACAAGATGCGCTCGTTTCCGATATTGGCGGCACAACAACTGATATTGCGGTCATGAAAAATGGCGCACCGCGTCTTGATCCGCTTGGCGCGCGTGTTGGTCCCTATCAAACCATGGTGCAAGCTGTCGCCATGCGTACAATCGGATTGGGCGGTGACAGCGAAGTGCGCCTGCATGAAGAAGGCATGCGCGTGACGCTTGAACTCGGCCCGCGCCGTGCGATGCCTGTAAGCCTTCTTGCGCTTGAGCATCGCGATATGGTGCATGCCGCACTTGAAAAACAATTGCGCGCCGAAGTCGCTCGTCCGTCGGATGCGCGTTTCGTGGTGCCGATGCCCGTGACGGACGCCGCGCGGGCGGGGCTTTCATCTGCAGAAGCGGCATTGCTTGATAAAATTGGCAATCGTCCGAAAGCGGTTGAAGATGTTGCTGAGACGCGCACAGAAAGCGGTGCACTTAATCGTCTTGTCATCAATGGCCTTGTGTTAATGTCATCACTCACGCCATCCGATGCGGCGCATGTGCTGGGCCTTCATTCCGGTTGGGATGGTGATGCGGCGCGCCAAGCTGCGACGCTCATGGCGCGCCGTCGTGGTGCGAAGGGCGAGGTGCTTTTTGAAACACCCGAAGCGGTGGCCGAGGCGATCATCGCGCGTCTCGTGCGCCGCTCGGGCGAAGCGCTGATGGATGTTGCCTTACATGAAGATGGCTTCACGCTTGATCACCCAAGCCGTCACCCTTTGATGATTGCCGCGTTAGAGAAGAAGACGGGCGTTTCATCGATCCGCTTTGATTTCAATCTGCCGATCGTTGGCGTTGGTGCCTCCGCTCCAACCTATTATCCGATGGTCGGCGATCTCCTCGAATCCGAAGTCGTTTTGCCGGAACATTCCGATGTCGCCAATGCGCTTGGTGCTGTCGTCGGCCATGTCCGGATCACGGGCGAAAGCGTGATTCTCTCACCCGGTCCCGGTCGCTTCCGCGTCCATGGGCCAAGCGATCAGCATGATTTCACGGATCTTGAAGCCGCGGCCGAAGCCGCGATTTCTGGCCTCAAAGCCGATCTCGCGATACGGGCGGAAGCGGCAGGAGCGGACGACATCGACATTACGGTTGACCGCAAAGATGTCTCGGCTTTCACCGACGGACAGGAAATTTTCGTCGAAAGTCGGATTATTGCGGTGGCCACAGGTCGCCCGCGGCTCGCCCATTCCTGAAAACTCTGTCTGATCCATCCGCCAAAGGGCCAAGTGGCGGCTCTAGGGTAAAATATGGCAATGTCTAGCTGAGTTAAGGGGGCGACGCATGCCGCGAAAAAGTGGGAACCGGTTTTTCGAAACAGGCATGCGTCAGTAAAGAGATAAATTTTATGGCGTTGCATCTAGACGATCCGGCGGTGACTGATCTCGCCCACTGGCGAAAGCTTGCGGAAGCGGTGCTGAAAGGCGCGGACTTCGACGAGACCCTCACCTCGAAAACCTTGGACGGTATTCGTATCGAGCCACTCTATGCGAAAGCAGAGGGCCGCGCGCCCATCGCTGGTCGTCCGACGGGTTCGCCATGGACAATCATGCAACGCATCGACGATGCGGATCCTGTGCGTGCGAACAAGCAAGCACTCACCGATTTAGAGAATGGCGCGAATGGTCTGACGCTTGTCTTTAAAGATTCGATTGGTGCGCATGGCTTTGGCATCGACGCAAAAGCCGAACTCGTCGCCGACATTCTGAAGGGTGTGTATCTCGATGCCGGTATCGACATCGCGCTTGATTGCAGCCCGCGCGGGCGTAACGACGCGCATGCCTTTGCTGATGCCTGCAAAGCGCTTGGCTTTCCACCAAACACTGTGCGTGTGCGCTTTGGCTTGAACCCCGTCGGCACCGGTGCACGCATTGGCGCATTGCATGGCGATGGTGCGCAAGTGGCAAAAAATGTCTCCGCCGCTGTGAATGATCTCATTGCCCAAGGATTCAAAGGTCCGTTTGTTGCCGCTGATGGTCGTGTTGTGCATGCCGCGGGCGGATCGGAAGCTCAGGAGCTCGGCTTTGTGCTTGCTTCCGCGCTCTTCTATCTTCGTGGACTTGAAGCCTCGGGCATCGCGCTTGATGACGCGCGTGCGATGATCGAGTTTCGCCTTGCAAGCGATAGCGATCAGTTTCTCTCAATTGCCAAACATCGCGCTCTGCGCAAACTCTGGGCCAGCATCGAGACGCAATGCGGCCTCACGCCAAAGCCGATCTTCATCACATCGGAAACAGCTTCGCGCATGCTGACCACGCGCGATGCATGGGTGAACCTGCTCCGCAATGGTATG
>RFZR01000165.1 GCA_009920595.1 Alphaproteobacteria bacterium
GACATCACGGTCACCGAATGCCAGATGGTCAATCAATTCCAAGGGTCAAAAGATAAGCCGCCGCAATTCACACGTGGCTATGGTTTGGTCTTCGGCCATTCAGAGCGCAAATCCATGTCGATGGCGATCTTAGATCGATCTCTCAAGAATCGTGAATTCGGTGAGGGTGTCGATTATCCGGCACAAGACGAAGAATTTGTTTTGTATCACAGTGATAATGTTGAAGCGGCGGGCTTTGTCGAACATCTGAAATTACCGCATTATGTCGACTTCCAGGGTGAACTGGAGCTGATCCGTAAAATTCGTCAAGAATTTGAGGAACGCCAAACCAAGCCTCAAGCCGAACACGCGGGAGAGGCTGCATGAGCGCGCAGACAATCGATGCCGATTATAATTTTGGTTACCTCGACGAACAAACAAAGCGGATGATCCGGCGCGCGCTTTTGAAAGCCGTAGCAATACCTGGCTATCAAGTGCCTTTTGGGTCGCGCGAAATGCCTTTGGCAAGAGGATGGGGCACCGGCGGCATTCAAATTACGGCGGCTCTGATCGGCCCCGAAGATACGCTCAAAGTCATTGACCAAGGCGCTGATGATACAACCAATGCCGTTTCGATCAGACGTTTTTTTGCTCGTGTTGCCGGCGTTAAAACCACGGAAAAGACGAACGAAGCGACGCTTATTCAAACGCGCCATCGCATTCCGGAATATCCGCTGAGCAAGGGCCAAATTCTTGTCTATCAAGTGCCACAGCCTGAACCTTTAAGGAAAGTCGAATCGTCCGAAGTCGAGACGAGAAAAATGCATGCATGGTCCGAATATGGCGCCATGCATGTGCGGCTTTATGAAGATATTGCTCGCTATGGGCGTGTCGCGACGAGCTATTCCTATCCGGTCATGGTCAATGACCGCTATGTGATGTCGCCGACACCCATTCCGAAATTCGATAATCCCAAAATGGATCATATGCCGGCACTTCAGCTCTTTGGTGCCGGACGTGAAAAGCGGATTTATGCGGTTCCCCCTTTTACAAAAGTTAAAAGCCTCGATTTCGAAGATTATCCTTTTGAAGTTCAGAAGTGGAACGAACCCTGTGCCCTTTGTGGCGCACGCGGCTCCTATCTTGACGAAGTAATAACGGATGATCGGGGTGGGCGCATGTTTGTGTGTTCGGACAGCTCTTATTGCGAAGATCGCAGAGATGCGGGACACACCGGCACACAAATCGATTGGGCCAAAGACAAAGCCTATCTTGATCCCAATCCGGATGAGGCCGCGTAATGTCCACGATTAAAAATAGACTTTCTGTTGACGAGAACGCACCAATTCTCACGGCCACCGCGCTTACGCGCCTTTATGGCGAGCGCGTTGGGTGCCGTGATGTCAGTTTCTCGCTGTGGCCGGGTGAAGTGCTTGGCATTGTGGGTGAGTCAGGCTCCGGAAAATCAACGCTTCTCAGATGTCTTGCGGGGCAAGATCGCCCCACATCGGGCACAATTGCTCTTAATTTTGACGGCGTGCCGATCAATCTCTTCGATATTTCAGAGCCCATGCGGCGGCAACTGATGCGAACAAAATGGGGCATCGTCCATCAAAATCCGCGCGATGGTTTGCGCATGGATGTCTCGGCGGGCGGCAATATCGGCGAACGGCTGATGGATCGCGGTGACCGCCATTATGGCAAGATCCGTTCGTCAGCTCTTGATTGGCTCTCACGCGTGGAAATCGAAACAAATCGCGTTGATGATTATCCGAGGCAATTTTCTGGCGGCATGCAACAAAGGTTGCAGCTCGCTCGCGTGCTTGTTCCGGAACCAAAGCTTGTCTTCATGGACGAGCCGACTGGCGGGCTCGATGTTTCGGTTCAGGCGCGACTTCTTGATCTCCTGCGCGTGCTTGTTCGCGATTTGGGCATTGCCGCCATAATTGTCACGCATGATCTCGCTGTGGCGCGTCTCCTGACCGATCGATTGATGGTGATGAAGGATGGTGCCGTTGTCGAAGAGGGGCTGACAGACCAAGTGCTGGATGATCCCCATCATGCTTATACACAGCTCTTAACCTCGGCTGTGCTCGCGGCGTGATTGTCTTCAGACTGTCATAAAATCCGTCAATGAGGTTAACCGAAAAGGACCGGATCGACCATGACCGCTATGATCAAAGTGCATGCGCTCCAAAAACATTTCATCATGCATAATCAAGGCGGCATTAGATTACCTGTCTTTTCCGATGTTGCCTTCGACGTGAGCGCTGGCGAGGCCTTGATTCTTCATGGAGAATCCGGTGTCGGAAAAACGTCTTTGCTGCGCATTCTCTATGGCAATTATAAGCCAAGCAGTGGTCATGTTCTCGTGCGTCATGGCGAAGATTACATTGATCTTGCAACGGCGACACCGCGCGCCATTCTCACCGTGCGTCGGAAGACAATCCGCTATGTGAGTCAGTTTTTACGTGTCATTCCGCGCGTGACAACGCTTGATATTGTGAAGGATCCGCTTCTCGCGCGCGGTATTGATGATACAATGGCGACAGAGAAGGCCAAAGATCTATTGTCTCGGCTAAATCTCGCCGAGCGATTGTGGCATTTAGCGCCAGCGACATTTTCGGGTGGCGAACAGCAGCGCGTGAATATCGCCAGATGCTTTGTTGATCCCGCCTCAATTCTCTTGCTTGATGAGCCAACCGCCTCACTTGATGCTAAAAACCGTGATGTGGTTGTTGATTTGATCAATGAAGCGCGTGAAAGCGGCGCGGCGATCATCGGCATTTTTCATGATGAATATGTACGAGACCGTGTGGCAACGCGGCGTCTTGATTTGACCCAATTCAAAAAGGCAGCGTGATATGGCGACCGAAACAATTTTAACAAATGCAAATTTGATTCTTGAAGATAAGGTCGTCAAAGGGACGATCGTCTTTACCGAGCGCGCCGTGACATCCATCGATACGGGGACGTCTTCGCTTCCGGCAGCGATCAATGTCGAGGGCGATTTTATCGCACCGGGTATTGTTGAGATGCATACCGACAATATGGAAAAACATTTCGTGCCTCGTCCTGGCGTGTTCTGGCCTAATGGGCTTGCGGCGGCTCTTGCTCATGATGCGCAAATGGTCGCGGCCGGTGTGACAACCGTCTATGATTCAATTTGTGCCGGGTCGATTTATGGTCAAAAAGATTACCGTCGCGAAATTTTTTCTAAAGTCATCGATGCGGTTGCGGAAGGGCAAGATAAAGATCTCTTTCGGATTGATCACGCGATCCATATCCGGTGCGAATTGACGGGTGATGAATTGGTGTCTGATGTGGAGCCCTATGCCGCGCATCCTCTTATCAGACTGGTCTCGCTTATGGATCATACGCCCGGAAAACGGCAATGGCGCAATCTTGAAGATTTGAAACGCTACAATCTTGGATCAGGCGAGAAGACCCAAGATCAGCATGATGCCGATGTTGCCTTGCGTATGGATATCGGACCGAAGAATTTTGAAAAGAATTGGCCGATCATTGTCGAGATGTTTGGATCTCGTAACATTCCTATTGCGACGCATGATGATACGACGGAAGATGATGTCGTGCTAGGCCGCGACGCCGGCGCCGTGATTTCAGAATTTCCAACGACTGTTGAAGCGGCAACGGCCGCCCACAAACATGGTCTCGCAACGATTTTAGGCGCGCCAAATGTCGTACGGGGCGGGTCCCACTCCGGGGGCGTCTCCGCGTCTCATTTGGCTACCCTCGGACTTCTTGACGGCTTGTCTTCGGACTATGTTCCTTCAAGCCTCTTGCAGGCCGTGGTTAAACTCAATGCTGAATTTAAACTCCCGCTGTCCCAAACTATGGGAATGGTGACTTGGAAAATTGCCGATATGGTCGGGCTGAAAGATCGCGGTCGTTTGAAACCCGGTGCGCGCGCGGATATCTTACGATTCAAAGTATTTGACGACGCGCCTATCGTGAGAACGGTCTGGTCACAGGGCGAAAGAGTGTTTTGATCATGACGGACGCTTCGCCGCGTTACGCCCTCTATTATGCGCCTGAGACGTCATCGGCATTATGGTCGTTCGGCTCGAAGGTGCTTGGATACGATGCGCTGAGCGGGCAGAGTCTTGATCATCCCGACTCTCTGGGCAACTTTCGTGAGCGTTGGTCTTCTCTTACAACGGAACCAAGGAAATATGGTTTCCATGCGACGTTGAAAGCGCCTTTCTACCTCATTGAAAGCCAAGACGAAAAGGCATTGCTCCGAGCGGTTGATAATTTTTCGAAAGTAACGCGGGCCTTCTCGCTTCCGTTGAAAGCAGCGAATATTGGTCCCTTTATCGCCTTGAAACCGTCGGCATCAACAGAACAGGTCAATGCGCTAGCATCCGAAATCGTCAATCATTTTGATCATTTCAGAAAGTCTTTATCCGCCGAGGACCGGAAGCGCCGTCTACAGTC
>RFZR01000166.1 GCA_009920595.1 Alphaproteobacteria bacterium
CATAAGTCATTGTTTTCATGCAACTTTCTTGGAATGACCAGCAATTCGTTCCGAGAATTGACGCAGAAGGACACGATTTACGGTCTTTTTCTGAGCAAACTTGGTGAATGCGGAAACCATCTTTCGAGTGGTCATTTTCTTATCACCAGTATTGTCAATTGCCAATTCGTTCTTTGTATCACGGAGAGCATTGGAGTCAATGATGTAATATTCATCATAGCCAGCACTCCGAACAGGATAGAACTTGTTCTCATTCCATTGTTTGCGGGCTTTTAGGAAAGCCTCTGGGTTGTAGTTGCTAACATTAAACTGATTATCTAGTCGTTTAAATGATCCATCGAAAAGATAGGTTACCGTTGAAAGGCCGATATGCGGATGCGGACGAATATCAATGCCTTGGCCGAGCAAAAATTCAGCCGGTCCCATCTCATCAAAAAAGATGAAGGGTCCTACCATTTGCTTGCGCGCTGAAGGCAGCGCGCGACGCACAGAAAAACCGCCAAGATCGCGCGCACGCGGCACAATCACGCTTTCAATTGCGTCACAGCTCCAAGCGTCGCCGGGCGTCGGATCTTCATGCATGTCTGATGACATCTTTGTTCATCCTCTTTTGATGAAGAAAGATGTCGCGCTTTTGCCCCCGCGCTTCAAGACCACCCGATGCAAAAAGCCGCTTGCGTTGATGCCGTCCTTACGGATCGAGCGGCGAGGTTCCGGTGGGCTTGCCTTGTGAATCGAGCGCGATTTTCTCGATTTTTGCCTCAGCCTTTTTCAGCAAAGCCTCGCATTGTGCCCGCAAAGCATCACCGCGCGCATAAAGCGAAATCGATTCCTCAAGCGGCACATCGCCCTTCTCGAGCCGGCCGACAATGGTCTCAAGCTCGGCCAGAGCCTTTTCAAAGGGAAGAACGGCAATATCGGGGGGAATAGACGGGGCCACGCGACTCAATGCTCCGGTTAACTTGGCGAAAAGACTATCAGGCAAAGGCCTCGATAAAGGCAAGCGGTCAGATCGGTAAAGCGGTCGTCCGTTTCACGGTTCTGAGCGCCAAAGTCGATTGCACGCGTACGACACCCGGCAATCTTGTTACCACCGCACGATGAATGCGCTCAAAATCTGCCGTATCCGCATAGACCACTCGTAAAAGATAATCGGCGCTTCCGGCGATGAGATAACACTCAAGAATTTCCGGATGCGCGGCCACCGCAGCTTCAAAGTGATCGAGACTGTCGCGCCCCTGCTGGTCAAGCGTCACTGAAATAAAGGCCGTGCCGGAAAGGCCCAGCGCGTCCTCATCAAGGAGGGTCACCTTTGCGCGCATGAGGCCGCGCTCCTCAAGCAGTGTCACCCGCCGCAAACAGGCGGAAGGCGATAAATTGACCCGCTCGGCGAGCTCCGCATTGGTGATCCCGGCATGGTCCTGCAAAATCCGGAGAATCGCACGATCACGCGCATCAATCTCATTCATTCGAATATTTCTCCGAAAATCACAAATTGAGAAGAATATTATTCGAATTTGGCGCCTCTGGCGAGATCTCTTTCGTATGAACTGCGGCGGGCTTCGTGAAACTCTCTCCCCAATCGGCCCAAAGGGTCATTGTGGGAGGGTAAAATGCTGATTGGCGTTCCAAAAGAGATCAAGAATAACGAATTCCGTGTGGGCCTTGTGCCCAATTCCGTGGCCGAGCTCGTTCATGCGGGCCACAAAGTGGTTGTCGAAGCCGGTGCCGGCCTCGGCGCAGGGTGTGCGGATGCCGACTATGTCGCCGCGGGCGCCACGATTGAAAAGAATGTCGAAAAGATTTTCGCTAAAGCGGATATGATCGTGAAGGTCAAAGAACCGCAGGCTGTTGAACGCGCACGTCTCAGAAAAGGTCAGATCCTCTTCACCTACCTCCACCTCGCGCCCGATCCGGCGCAGACCAAAGATCTCATCAAATCGGGTGCGACCTGCATCGCCTATGAAACCGTGACGTCAGCCACAGGCGGTCTGCCGCTTTTGACGCCGATGTCGGAAGTCGCTGGTCGTTTGGCCCCGCAAATGGGCGCGCATTGTTTGGAAAAAGCACAAGGTGGTCTCGGCATTTTGCTCGGCGGCGTGCCGGGTGTCCCTGCAGCGAATGTTGTTGTGCTTGGCGGCGGCGTTTCCGGAACGCATGCCGCACAAATTGCACTCGGGATGGGCGCGAATGTGACGGTCGTTGATCGTTCGGTCGATGTGTTGAAACGCATCGCTTCACAATTCAACGGCGCTGTCCGTACGGTCTATTCAACGCGTCAAGCGGTTGAAGAGATGGTGAAGACCGCTGACATGGTAATCGGCTGCGTGTTGATCCCTGGCGCGGCTGCACCAAAACTCATCACCAAGAAAATGCTGAAGACGATGAAGCAAGGCTCGGTCATCGTTGATGTGGCGATCGATCAAGGCGGTTGCTGCGAAACGTCGAAAGCCACAACCCACGCCAACCCAACTTATGTCGTTGATGGTGTGATTCATTATTGCGTGGCGAATATGCCAGGCGCTGTGGCACGCACATCTACCTTTGCACTCAATAATGGCACACTGCCTTTCACTTTGGCACTCGCCAATAAGGGTTGGAAAAAAGCACTTATTGATGATCCGCATCTGCGCAATGGTCTCAATGTGCACGAAGGTCATGTGACCTGCGAGCCCGTCGCGAAAGCACTGAAGCTTCCTTTTGTCAGTGCTGAGAGCGTTCTCGGCTTAAAATGATTCTTCGCTTCAAAGACGCGCGCTGAAAAATGCGCGCGTTTTTATAGCGTTACCGGATCCTCCCAACCTCCCCTCTCGTAAGAGAGGGGTTTTTTTATATAAGCGGCATGATCTCTTATTGTTTCGGCAATGTCTCGTGAAACCTTACGGCTTCGCCACGAGCGGAGGCCACAAGCTCACCTTCCCACATCACACGATGACCGCGCACCACGGTGCCTACAGGCCATCCCGTCACACTCACACCATCATAGGGCGTCCACCCGCATTTTGATTTGATCCATTGATTGCGGATCGTTTCGCGGCGCTTCAAATCAACAATCGTAAAATCAGCGTCATAACCCGACGCGATACGACCTTTGCCCGCAATACCAAACAACCGCATCGGGCCTGCGCTCGTCATATCGACAAAACGTTCAAGCGAAAGACGCCCCGCATTCACATGATTAAGCATCATGGGCACAAGCGTTTGCACACCTGTCATGCCGGAAGGCGAATTCGGATAGGGCTTTGCTTTTTCTTCAAGCGTATGCGGTGCATGATCGGAACCGAGCACATCCGCCGTTCCATTTGAAATACCGCGCCACAGCGCTGCGCGCACATCTTTGCCCCGCACTGGGGGATTCATTTGCACGAGTGTGCCCAAGCGGCGATAGGCTTCATCCCCATCAAGAGTGAGATGATGCGGCGTCACTTCACAGCTCGCGACATCTTTATGATGGCGCAAATAGTCAATCTCTTCAGATGTTGAAATATGAAGCACATGAATACGCGCGCCGGCTGCGGTCGCGATTCTCACAAGCCGCTCGGTGCAGCGCATGGCGACTTCAGGTGAACGCCATACGGGATGCGATGAGGGATCGCCCTCCACACGCAGATTTTTCCGGTCACGCAACATCATTTCATCTTCAGAATGAAACGCCGCGCGACGACGCGTATTTTTCAAAATCGCGGCAACCCCTTCATCATCTTCAACCAGAAGTGAACCCGTTGAAGATCCCATGAACACCTTAATGCCAGCTGCGCCTGGCAAAGCTTCAAGCTCCGTAACATACCGCGCATTTTGATGTGTGCCGCCAACCCAGAACGCAAAATCACAATGCATGCGATGCGTGCCGCGTTTCACTTTATCCGCCAGCGTTACCGCATCCGTTGTTTGCGGATCGGTATTGGGCATCTCAAAAACGGCAGTCACCCCGCCCATGACAGCGGCAAGCGATCCTGATTCAAGATCTTCCTTATGGGTGAGCCCCGGCTCGCGAAAATGCACCTGCGTATCAATCACGCCGGGTAAAATGTGAAGGCCCGTGCAATCGATCACCTCGCCCGCGCGCGCCGGATCAAGCGACCCGATGGCGGCGATTCGTCCCTGTTTGACACCAATATCGGCAGCGATCCGGCCATCCTGATTGACGAGCGTGCCGCCTTTGAACAGGCAATCAAATGTCTCGGCCATGGTATCGCACTCCAACCGTCAAGAACCGCTTGAGATGATGATCGTCCCGTCCTACCTAACGGAGGCAGACGGTTCCGGAAAGTGGGGAAAGATGGGCTCTTGTGTATTACCTGATCGCGCGGTGCTCGCTGTGAGCGGAGCCGAGGCAGGCGCATTTCTCGATAATGTGATCACGGTAAATGTGAGCGGGTTACCTCTTCATGGCGCGCGCTTTGGTGCGCTTTTGACCCCGCAGGGTAAAATCATCG
>RFZR01000167.1 GCA_009920595.1 Alphaproteobacteria bacterium
GTGTTTGGTTTTTATCGGCTCTGGTCATCGACATGATCAGGCTCCTTCCTGTCCCATGAGAAATCGGAATTGATGCGATAAAGAGTTGGCCATCAGGCAAATTCCTTCCGCGCTTTTTGAACATCTTCGATACCCACGCGTCCGCTTTGGCTCTTGCGGGCGAGGCGTTCTGCACCATCGCGCAATCTCTTTGCGGCCGAGATGCGAATAAGAACGGGTTCTTTTTCAACAATCGCTTCGAGCGCTTGATGCGCCTCATCGTCCCAAACGAGATCGTCGCGATCTTTCACGGGTGTCGCTTCAACACGATCCATATCGGTGCCAAGCGGCAAGATGTTGAAGAGCGCGTTGAAGAGCGCGTTGCAAATTTCCTGGATGAGATAGGTCGCACCCGAATAGCCCATAAAAGGTGTACCGGTATGACGACGAATGATCGCGCCGGGGAATGAGGCGGGAATATAGACACCGCGTCCGCCTGCTTCTGCGAGATACATATTTTCGTTGTAACTGCCAAAGATCACCAACGGCGCTTTGTCTTTCACAAGCTGCCTGATCGCTTCATTATCGGTTTTACCGCCGGCTTTGCGCGGAATAGCAAAAGCACAGGGCAAGCCCATTTCCTCTTCAAGGAAATGTTTGAGGCCGCGTGTATAGGTTTCATTCGCCACAACCGCGAAACTCGCGGTGCCGAAGAAATCCTGTGTCACCGAACGCCACAAATCCCAAAGCGGCTTTATGGTTGTGTGTTTTTCGCGTTCGATAAAGGGCTCAGGATCAAGACCCAAGATTTCACCAAGCGCGCGCAAGAATTTTGTCGTCGAATGCAGACCAATCGGCGCTTGCAACCAAGGACGATCGAGCTTCTCGCAAAGCTTTGATCCGAATTCGCGATAAAGATTGATATTGGCTTCAGCATTTGTGAGCTTCGTCACATCGGCAAGATGGCTGCCAAGCGGGAAGGTCATATTCACTTCCGCGCCGATGCCTTCGACAAGGCGACGGATCTCAGCAAGATCTGAAGGCGAATTGAATGTGCCATAGATCGTGCCAATCAAATTGACACGTGGCTTTTCACCCTCTTTGCGCTTCGGTGCAGGTGGAACGGCTTTTTTCTTCGCACCAAATTCTGTCCAGAGCCAGACAAGCGCGCGATCAGCGCTTTGCCATTGATCTTCATCAATGGTGCGCGGCAGAAAGCGTTGAATGCCTGTACCTTGCGGTGTGACACCGCCGCCAATCATCTCGGCGATAGAGCCTGTCACGACAACGCTTGGCAAACCGGGATCAAGAGTCTTATGCGCGCGCTTCATCGCCGCTTCAGTTCCGTGTTGACCGAGTTCTTCTTCGCCAAGACCCGTCACAACAATCGGCAATTCATGCGGTGGCAACGCATCTGTGTAATGCAACACGGATGTCACCGGCAGATTTTCGCAACCCACAGGACCGTCAATGATCACCTGCAAGCCTTTGATGGCGGTGAATACATAGACAGAGCCCCAATAACCGCCCGCACGATCATGATCGAGAACAAGCATTAGCAAGCCCTCCAGATCTTAGATGCATGAATGAAATGCGGAGTCATCATGTTGCGGTCGACTCCTCCGCTTTGGCGCGTGCAGCAAGCATCGCCTGATATTTCGCGCGGAATTCTGGATGATCGCGTGGCACATCTTCCCACACGCCAGCATTCGGTCCGCGACCAACGCCATCGAAGAATTCACTCATTTTATCGAAGCGCGCTTTATTGCCGATCGCTGAATTGATGACTTCCGCAAGCGAGCCTGCACCAGCAGGGCCCATCAAAGGCCGTGCTGAAATGAGATTGGTGAAATAGAGAGACGGAATTGAAAGCTCTTTGGCCTTCTGCACAACGGGCGTTGTGCCGATTGCAAGATCGGGTTTGAAATGAAGAACCGCCGCAACATCATCTTCAAGTGACGCACGATAATTGATCGCGACGCCACGTGATTCGAGCCAGTGACGATCTGCGTCCGACCACTGTGTTTTCGGGCATGCTGTGCCGACATAAGGCACGTCCGCGCCACTCTCAACAAGCAAACGCGCAACAAGCAATTCAGAGCCTTCATATCCCGAAACCGTGATGCGGCCTTTGATGGGCTTTGCTGAAAGCGCGCCCCGAATGGCAGGAAGAATGGCATTCTGTGCGGCTGCGATTTTTTCAGCTGAAACACCGGCGGCCTGTCCAATAGCAGAAAGCCACTCGGCAGTGCCGTCATGACCCACAGGAGCAGAGCCCACAACTTTGCGACCCGCTGATTCAAATTCACGAATTGACGCTGTATAAAATGGATGGATTGCGGCCACTGCTGCACAATCAAATGCAGCAAAGAGTTCGCGCCACTCGCGCACCGGCACAACCGGACCCACAGCCAAACCCATAGGCTCAAGCAAGCGACCGATCACGACGGGATCAGCCGGAAACATTTCGCCGAGCAAAGTGATGGTTGGTAATTTTGTTTTGCCTGCGCGTGGTGCGGCCACTGGGCCCTGGCGAATTTCATTCGCCGCATATTTCAGCATCGCGCCGGAGAGAATGTCTTTCGCTTCGGCATGTGTCGGCACACCAAAGCCTGGTACATCAATACCAATGATGCGCACACCATTGATCTCTTTCGGCAGAAGCTGAAGTGGCACACCCGAGGCGGTCGGCACGCAGAGATTGGTGATGACGATGGTGTCATAATGCTCGGGATCAGCGAGTTTGAAGACTGCATCGCGGATGTCTTCAAAAAGTTTGCCCGTAACAAGCGTTTCCGAATTAAACGGCACATAGCCAACGCTGCGGCGTGCACCATAAAAATGCGATGTGAAGGTCAACCCATAAACGCAACAAGCAGAGCCTGAGAGAATGGTGGCCGTGCGGCGCATACGCAAACCGACACGCAGTGAACCAAATGCGGGGCACATGCTTTGCGGTTGATCATGCGGACCAAGCGGATAATCTTCCGCATAGCGATTGAGAATTTCGCTCTTGCCTGCAGCGGCCGCGGCTTTTTGCAATTCTTCCTTACCGCCATGACAAGACAAGCCCGCAAGTGCGGACGTGGCGGATGTATTTTCCGCACTCGTCTTTCCGTCTGTCATGGGTTTATCATTCATATCGATCACACCGTGTCGTAAACAACTTCGAGGGACGTATGTGATTGCGCGATACCGCCGCGCATATCTTCTTGAGACGCTGGCACGAGAACAACGTCACGGCCGACCGTATCGCCTGCAAAGAGTCCCAAGAGACCATCTTGATCGAGCGGCGTGGGACGCACGGGCGGTGCGCTCACGACATTGTCAGCAAGCGCTTCGAATAATGAGGCCCATTCGCCACCGGGACGACCAATGATTTCGTAATTCGCGCTTTTGCGGCGAATATCTTCATTCTGTGGAATGGCAGAGAGCACCGGAATGCCAACAGCTTCTGCAAAGGCGTGCGCTTCACCTGTGCCATCATCCTTGTTGATAACGATGCCAGCAACACCGACATTGCCGCCGAGTTTGCGGAAATACTCAACCGCAGAGCATACGTTATTGGCGACATAAAGGGATTGAAGATCATTCGATCCGACGATGATCACTTTCTGACACATGTCACGTGCGATCGGCAGACCAAAGCCGCCGCACACAACGTCGCCCAAGAAATCGAGCAACACATAATCGAAACCCCATTCATGGAAGCCGAGCTTTTCCAAAAGCTCGAAGCCATGAATGATTCCGCGTCCGCCGCAGCCGCGGCCAACTTCAGGACCACCAAGTTCCATCGCAAAAACACCATCGCGCTTGAAGCACACATCACCGATGGTGACTTCATCGCCCGCGAGTTTTTTCTTCGCACTTGTTTCAATGATTGTTGGGCAGGCACGACCGCCGAAGAGCAGCGATGTTGTATCGCTTTTCGGATCGCAACCAATGAGCAACACACGTTTGCCCATCTGCGCCATCATGTAAGAGAGATTGGCGAGTGTAAAACTCTTGCCAATGCCGCCTTTGCCGTAAATGGCAATGACCTGCGTTTCTTTTTTCACTTCGCCGGTGTGAACGGGATCGGGTTCGATTGCCGCTTCAGAACGAAGACCTGATTTTAACGCGTGATTGATTTCGATCGCAGTCATGCAGCTTCTCTCCAATCGAGAATCATTTTGAGACAAGTGGGATCGGTAAAGGCCGTGCGATATGCGTCCGGCGCTTCATGGGGCTTTGCGTGATTGGTCACGAGTCCTT
This sequence comes from Alphaproteobacteria bacterium, assembly GCA_009920595.1. Classification (GTDB taxonomy): domain Bacteria; phylum Pseudomonadota; class Alphaproteobacteria; order Rhizobiales; family Beijerinckiaceae; genus CAIUPE01. The sequence continues at coordinate 4,234 of RFZR01000167.1, forward strand.
CAAGCGAAAGCTTACCGGACATGATCAAATCCATCACCGCATCAATATCTGCGCGGGCCCATTCTGCAGCGACGCGGAAGCGCGCTTCACGCATAAACGCTGGCGGGAATGTGAAAGATAAAGGTGTTTCATAAAAGCCGGCGAGTGTGATTTCACCGCGCTTTGCCA
>RFZR01000168.1 GCA_009920595.1 Alphaproteobacteria bacterium
GCTTCGGGACGTGCTTCATAAGGCACCTTGTCCCACTTCGGGCCACCGACCGCACCGAACACAACCGCATCCGATTCATGTGCGAGTTTCATTGCTGCATCTGTGATGGCAACCTTATGCGCATCATAAGCCGAACCGCCAACAAGATCGCGTTCGGTTTCAAACGAGCCCATCCCTGTCTTATTCATCCATGTGATGAGTTTCTCGACTTCCGTCATCACTTCCGGGCCGATACCGTCACCGGGGAGAAGAAGCAGTTTTTGCGTCGCCATGCTGCACCTTTTGAAGAAGAACGCCGCCCAGATCAGGCGGCGTAAAGAAAAAGAACAAGATTTAGATTAGGCCCAAGGGCGCGCGTTTGCGTTTTGCTTTTCAAAATCAGCAATCGCATTCGCCTTTTCCATCGTGAGTCCGATATCATCGAGACCATTGATCAGGCAGTGCTTGCGGAAGGGATCGATTTCGAATTTCACAACGCCGCCATCCGGCCCGCGAATTTCCTGTGCGGGGAGATCAATCGTCATGGTCGCATTTGCGCCACGACGCGCATCATCCATCAATTTGTCGAGATCGGCTTGCGAGACGGTGATCGGCAGAATGCCGTTCTTGAAGCAGTTGTTATAGAAGATGTCAGCGAAGCTTGTAGAGATCACGCACCGAATTCCGAAATCGAGAAGCGCCCATGGGGCGTGTTCACGCGATGAGCCGCAGCCGAAATTATCGCCAGCAACGAGGATCTCTGCTTTGCGATAGGCCGGCTTGTTCAAAACAAAATCCGAATTATCCGAACCATCTTCTTTGTAACGCATTTCTGAGAAGAGACCGGTGCCAAGGCCCGTGCGTTTGATCGTTTTCAGATACTGCTTCGGAATGATCATGTCTGTGTCGACATTCATAATGTCGAGTGGGGCAGCAACACCGGTTAATGTTTTGAAAGCCTGCATATCAGTGAACTCGTTTCAAAAAAAGAAAAGTTGAAATCGCTTAAGCCCATTTCCGTACATCGACGAAGTGACCTTCAATCGCTGCAGCGGCGGCCATAACAGGCGACACGAGATGCGTACGACCTTTGAAGCCCTGACGACCTTCGAAATTGCGGTTTGACGTTGATGCACAACGTTCGCCCGGTGCGAGCTTGTCAGCATTCATTGCGAGACACATAGAGCACCCCGGTTCACGCCAATCAAAACCAGCCGCTTTGAAAATCTTATCAAGACCTTCTTCTTCCGCCTGCAATTTCACGAGGCCCGAACCCGGCACGATCATCGCGCTGACAGTCGATGCGACCTTCTTGCCTTCAACCGCTTTTGCGACAGCACGCAAATCTTCGATACGGCCATTTGTGCATGAGCCGATAAAGACGCGATCAAGCTTGATGTCCGTAATCTTCTCGCCGCCCTTCAAGCCCATATAGTCAAGCGCACGCTGAATGGCGGCTTTCTTCTGCTCGCTTGGCGCGGCTGATGGCATCGGCACTGTGCCAGTGATCGACACAACGTCTTCCGGCGATGTGCCCCATGTCACGATGGGTGGCAGATTGGCGGCATCGAGTTTCACTTCGCGATCAAAATGCGCACCCGCATCCGTCACAAGCGTTTCCCAATATTTCATCGCCATATCCCACGCCATGCCCTTTGGTGCTTTCGGACGGCCTTTGAGATAATCAAAAGTCTTCTGATCAGGCGCAACGAGACCTGCACGTGCGCCGCCTTCAATCGACATGTTGCAGATCGTCATGCGACCTTCCATGGAAAGTGCGCGAATGGCTTCGCCCGCATATTCCATCACATAGCCTGTGCCGCCTGATGTTCCGATCTCACCGATGATCGAGAGGATAATGTCTTTCGCTGTCACGCCTGCAGGCAGAGTGCCGTCAACCGTGATGCGCATATTCTTCGCTTTTTTCTGAATGAGCGTTTGCGTCTCGACTTCCGATGTGCCGATACCATGCGCGAGCGCACCGAAGGCGCCATGCGTTGATGTATGGCTGTCACCGCAAACAATCGTTGTACCCGGCAGTGTGAAGCCCTGTTCAGGGCCAACAATGTGGACGACGCCTTGGCGCTTATCGAGCTCGTTATAATATTCGATGCCAAATTCACGTGCGTTCTCGGCAAGCGTTTCAACTTGCGTGCGCGACTCGGGATCATCAATGCCCTTCGAGCGATCGGTCGTCGGCACATTGTGATCGACAACGGCGAGCGTCTTTTCCGGCGCACGCACTTTGCGCTTTGCCATGCGAAGACCTTCGAAAGCCTGTGGACTCGTCACCTCATGCACGAGATGGCGATCAATATAGAGAAGGCATGTGCCATCCGGCTGCGTGTCGACGACATGGTCGTCCCAGATTTTATCATAGAGAGTGCGGGGCGCTGCGGCGTGAACCATCGGATTGCTCTTCCTGCGACTAAAGACCGGATCAACCGGACCAAAATTAGCGATCAAAACTTAAAGGTCAAAAACGGCAAAGGCGCGACGTCATCCGCCGCGCCCGCCAAAACTCGTCAAAGGACCTTAACGGCCACAGATCAGCCTTCCGACTGCTCCGTGCCATGACCGGTCTTACGCTCGACGATGCGGGCCGATTTGCCGCGACGGTCGCGCAGATAATAAAGCTTCGCACGACGGACTTTACCGCGACGGATCACCTTGATCGAGTCGATCAGCGGCGAATAGATCGGGAAGACGCGCTCGACGCCTTCACCATAGGAAATTTTGCGAACCGTGAAGCTTTCATTGATGCCGCCGCCATTGCGCGCGATGCATACGCCTTCATAGGCCTGTACGCGGGTGCGCTCGCCTTCGACAACCTTCACATTGACCTGAACGGTATCGCCGGGCTCAAAATCCGGAATCGGACGGGCGGCGGCGAGCTTTTCAGCCTGCTCTTTCTCGAGCTGCTGTATAATATCCATTTTTATCTCCTGCCGTATGGATTTCAGGGCTTTTGGCCGCCTTTTGGGGATATTTTACCCCAATTCGGAGGATTTTGACCCTCAAACCAGCGTTTCGGCGCGCTGTTGTGAGTTGAAGTGGGGTGCATACAGAAAAACCCCGCCCCTGTCGAGTCAAAGAGGTCGGAAAATCAACCCCTCACTCCCCCATCGCGATCAGGCTCGCATTGCCGCCTGCGGCCGCCGTGTTGATCGTCACCGTCTGCTCGAGCGTGAAGCGACGGAGATAATCCGGCCCGCCCGCCTTCGGGCCGGTGCCCGAGAGGCGCGAGCCGCCGAAGGGTTGCGTGCCGACAACCGCGCCGATCATGTTGCGGTTGATATAGCAATTGCCCGCATCGAGCCGTTCAACGACTTCGTCACGCACGGCATCGATACGCGTATGCACGCCAAGCGTAAGACCGTAGCCAAGCGCATCGATCTGATCGAGAAGCTCTGTGAGCCCGCCCGACTTCCAGCGCACAATGTGCAGAATGGGTCCGAACACTTCGCGCTTCACATCGCTGACCGACTTCAGCTCAAACATATGCGGCGCAACGAATGTGCCTTGCGACGGCGCTTTGCCGGCATAATGAGTTTTCGCACTCTTCGTCATCGTGGCGATATAAGCATCGAGATGGTATTTCGCTTCCGCATCAATCACGGGACCAATGTGAATGGCCGTATCGCGCGGATCGCCGAGCTTCAATTCTTCCGCCGCACCCTTGATCATCGTGATCATTTTGTCCGCGACATCATCCTGCACACAGAGAAGACGCAGCGCCGAGCAGCGTTGCCCCGCAGAGCGGAAGGCCGACATCACGACGTCATCCGAGACTTGTTCCGGGAGAGCGGTCGCATCCACAATCATCGCATTGATGCCGCCGGTTTCTGCGATCAACGGCACGATAGGTCCATCCTTCGCGGCAAGTGTGCGGTTGATGCGCCACGCCGTTTCGGTTGAGCCTGTGAAAGCTACGCCACCCACAAGCGCATGCGATGTGAGTGCGGCGCCCGTATCTCCTGCACCTGGCACGAAGTGCAATGCGGATGTCGGCACGCCCGATTCATGCAACACACGAATTGCTTCGAATGCGACAAGCGGTGTCTGCTCTGCAGGCTTTGCTACAACGGCATTGCCTGCTGCAAGCGCTGCCGTGACTTGCCCTAAGAAAATCGCAAGCGGGAAGTTCCACGGGCTGATGCAGACAAACACACCGCGTCCGCGACGAATGAGACGATTGTCTTCACCTGTCGGGCCCGGCAACACTTCGCCTTCACCGCAAATGGCGCGCGCTTCTGCTGCATAGTAGCGGCAGAAATCAACAGCCTCTCGCAGCTCTGCAAGCGCGTCATCAATCGTCTTGCCCGCTTCAAGCTGCAGGAGATGCAGGAAGAGGCCGCGTTGCGCTTCAAGTGCATCGGCTGCTTTTTCAAGGGCCGTTGCG
>RFZR01000169.1 GCA_009920595.1 Alphaproteobacteria bacterium
AGATTCCAGGTGATCATCTCGGTATTCATGCGCATGATGATACGGGGCAGGCGGTAGCCAATTCGCTTGCAGCGGTGCGCGCCGGCGTGCGTCAAATCCAAGGTACACTGAACGGGCTTGGTGAGCGTTGCGGCAATGCCAATCTCGCGACCATCATTCCGACATTGAAGCTCAAACCCGAATTTTCCAATTATATCGCAACCGGTGTGAGTGACGAGGCGTTAAAACGACTCACGCAGGTTTCGCGCGGACTTGATGAAATTTTAAATCGCTCGCCCAATCGTCACGCGCCTTATGTCGGCGCGTCGGCCTTTGCGACGAAAGCAGGCATTCATGCGTCAGCGGTGATGAAGGATCCGCAGACCTATGAGCATGTCGCGCCCGAAAGCGTCGGCAATCGTCGGAAAGTCCTCGTGTCCGATCAAGCCGGTCGTTCGAATATCCTTGCTGAGCTTGAGCGTCTCGGCATTGCTGTCAAAAAAGATGATCCACGCGTCACGCGTCTTCTCGATGAGGTCAAAGAACGCGAGGGGTTAGGCTATTCTTATGAAGGCGCCGATGCAAGTTTCTTTCTGTTGGCGCGTCGTATCATTGGCGAGGTGCCGGAATTTTTCCGTGTCGAGCGTTTCAGCGTGAATGTTGAACGGCGCTTTGTCGAAGGCAGCGAGACGGAAACCGTCGCTGAAGCTTTCGTCAAAGTGAATGTCGGTGGCGAATTGCTGATCTCGGCCGCCGAGGGGAATGGCCCTGTCAACGCGCTTGATCTCGCACTGCGCAAAGATCTTGGCAAATATCAACGTCATATCGAAACGCTTGCAATCGTCGATTATAAAGTCCGCGTGTTCCAAGGCGGATCGGATGCTGTCACACGTGTTTTGATCGAAACCGCCGATAAAAGCGGCGAGCGGTGGACGACGGTTGGTGTCAGCGGCAATATCATCGACGCGTCCTTTCAGGCACTCATCGATTCCATTACCTATAAATTGCTGAAAAGCGGAGCTACTGCGTAATCATTCACATTTTTGTGAGTGATGCATCGCTTTCTTCGACTCGCGGGCGGTAATGAATTTTTTGTGCAATCATCGGCACAATATCGCGCGCATGTTCGGCAACGCCATAATTCACCTCGAGGCCTTCGCGGATAAATTCGAAATTCCGCATATGGGCCATGAGGGTGATGAGGGGGCGCCAAAAGCCTTTGATGTCGGCAATCACAATCGGCTTGGTGTGTCGACCCAACTGCGCCCAAGTGAGTTGTTCGATGAGTTCTTCCAATGTGCCGACGCCACCGGGCAAGGCCACGAACGCATCTGATTTTTCGAACATCATTCTTTTGCGCGTGTGCATATCGTCGACAACGATGTTTTCATCCGCTTCTTCAAACATAATCTCACGATCTTTGAGAAAGCGTGGAATGATTCCGGTGACATAACCGCCATTATCTTTCACGGCTTTTGCCACTTCGCCCATCAAACCGACATTGCCGCCGCCATAAACGAGGCGAATGCCGGCGTCTGCCATGCTTTTGCCGAGTTCATTTGCTGCAGTTTTGAAAGCGGGGTCGGTTCCAAAACCGGAACCACAATAAACACAGATTGAAAGTGGATTTTTCATAACAAGAATCTTCGCATTCACTTCGGGTAAAGGTCAAGGCGACGTTTGGCTTTCTCGCTGGTGGCAAAGCACGATAATTTGTGTTTGAGTAAGTGATGTGACGTCCGGGGGAGAGGCTTTACCATGAGCAACCGTGTGTGGATCGGCGTAGGCCTTTTGCTGATTGTGGCTGTGATCGCTGTTTTCCAGTTTTTGCCCGGATCTGACACGCAAAAGGCAGATAACGCGCCGCCACCGGCCGCGAGCGCACCCGCACCCAAGGTCGAGGCCGCCAAAACGCCGGAACCGGCGCCAGCTGCCGCGCCTCAGAGTGCGCCGCCAAGTTTTGATGTGGTTCGGGTCGAGCCCAATGGGGATCTGGTTGTCGGTGGTCGGGCGCAGTCTGGCTCCTCCGTCACACTTCTGGCCGATGGAAAATCGATTGAAACCGCAAAAGTGGGCGAGACGGGTCAATTTGCGATGGTGCCGCCGGCTCTGTCTTCAGGCCCTCATGTGTTGACCTTGCTCATGACTTTGCCAGACGGAAAAACTGTTCCCTCCGCGCAAAGCGTGGCCGTTGATGTCCCGCAGGCGAAAAAGGGTGCCGTTCTCGTCGCGAAAAGCGAGCCGGGCAAAGCAACTGAACTTCTTGCGCCTTTGAGCGCTGATCAGAATGGCGAATTGGCAGTTAATAAACCCACAGCCAATGGGCCGCGCGCGATGGTCGGTATAACGGTTGTCGAAGCGGATGAAACAGGCGCTCTTTATGTGGCGGGCAAGGCGGCGGGTGGTTCATCGGTGCGTCTCTACCTTAATGAGAGTTTCGTGGGATCGGCCGAGACATCGGCTGATTCGTCCTGGTCCTTCCGCATTGAGAAGGGCGTGGTCGCCGGGCATTACAATGTTCGGGTTGATGATGCAGATCCCAAAACGGGTAAAGTCCTCTCCCGCGCCGAGGTTGGTTTTGACATGCCGGCGCTCTCGACGCCCGCAACAACTCAGCCTGCTGCCCCCTCGACAAACACAGCGGCTTCAACACAGGCGGCGCCCGCGAAACAGGCGGCGGTCACGATTCCTGCAATTGAGACCGCAACCGTTGTGCGCGGCGACAGCCTCTGGCGCATCAGCAGTAAAACCTATGGTTCGGGCTTTCGCTACACGGAGATCCATCAGGCCAATCGCGAGCAAATCCGTGATCCGGACCTGATCTATCCCGGTCAGATCTTTGTGTTGCCGAAACTGCAATAGGTTTCGCCTTTCAAGCTCTTGCAATTCTGCAAAGCTCGCGCGCATCTGAGCGCGGCGAAACTTTTGCGCTTCGCCCCTATTTGGGTGATAAGGCTTTCGCTTCGGCCCCTTGGGGCCGTTCCCTTTTCTTGATGTTTCGGTTCTGTTTGGAGTTCTTATGGCTCGTTCCATGTCCCGCGGTCGCCCATCCTCTCAGGCCGTAAGTTTAAGGCCTCAGTCTTCGATGTGGCGGACCGTCAAAGGATTCTGGCCCTATCTATGGCCGGAGGATCGCGCCGATTTGCGTATGCGGATCATCATGGCCACGGGCCTTTTGATTGCGGCCAAACTTGTCACGATTGCTGTGCCCTACACCTTCAAATGGGCAACCGATGCGCTCGCGCCCACAGCGCTCGCCGAGATGGATCAAACCTATTTTTTCATCGGTATTCCCGTTGCCTTGACTCTGCTTTACGGCTTTTCGCGCGTGTTGATGGCATTACTCACGCAAGTGCGTGACGCGATTTTGATGATCATCGGTTATATGGTGTTCACCACCAAAGCCACTGAATGGCGCATGGGCATTCGTCGCTCAATGAATGACAGCGACACCGATGCGAGCGGCAAAGCGGTTGATAGTTTATTAAATTTCGAAACCGTCAAATATTTCGGTGCCGAGACGCGCGAAGCCGCGCGTTATGACAAAGCAATGGAAAAATTCGAAAAGGCAAGCGTGAAAGCCTATGTCTCGCTTGCGGTTCTGAATTCCGGCCAAGCGATTATCTTCACGCTTGGTCTTACGGTTTGTATGGCGCTTGTTGTGCAAGGCATTCGCGAAGGTCGCCACACAGTCGGCGATTTTGTTCTTGTGAATGCAATGTTGATCCAGCTCTATCAACCTTTGAATTTCATGGGCATGGTCTATCGCGAAATCAAACAGGCATTGATCGATATTGATCAGATGTTTGATATTCTCGATCAGGATCCGGAAATTGCGGATCGACCGGGCTCAAAGCCGCTTCTCATTGAAAAAGGCGAAGTGCGTTTTGATCACGTCAAATTTGGCTATACGCCCGAACGCACAATTCTTGATGGCGTTGATTTCACAGTGCCCGCTGGAAAGACGGTTGCGATTGTTGGTCCTTCTGGTGCAGGAAAATCCACAATCTCGCGTTTGATGTTCCGTTTCTATGAACCGCAATCAGGGCGCATTTTGATTGATGGTCAAGATATTGGCGATGTGCGTCAAGTGAGTTTGCGCGCGGCGATTGGCATGGTGCCGCAAGATACGGTGCTCTTTAACGATACGATCTATTATAATATTCGCTATGGGCGCTGGGATGCGACGCGTGAAGAAATCGAAGCGGCAGCCAAACTCGCGCAGATTGACGAATTCATCAAATCGCTACCCGATGGGTACGAAACAAATGTCGGCGAGCGCGGTTTGAAATTGTCAGGTGGCGAGAAGCAGCGCGTCGCGATTGCGCGTACGATTCTGAAAGGTCCGCCCATTCTTGTGCTTGATGAAGCAACCTCAGCGCTTGATAGTTTTACAGAGCG
>RFZR01000170.1 GCA_009920595.1 Alphaproteobacteria bacterium
AGCGGCCAGTGCGGGCGCGTCATTCACGCCATCCCCCACCATAGCGGTGACGGCTCGCTTTTTCTCATGGATCACGGCCTCGACTTTGCCAGCAGGGGTCGCCTCCGCGATCACCTGATCAAAAGGAAGACCTTTGGCGATGGCTTCAGCAACTTCGCGCCGGTCACCCGTCAAGAGAATGCAGCGCGCGATTTTCATTTTTTTGAGCTTTGCGAGGATCTCAGCCGCTTCCGGCCGCACCGCATCGATGAAACGCGCGAGCCCGCTGATTTTTCCATCGATCGCAATCGCGGCCACAAGACCCGTTTCTGCAGCGACAAGATCCCTCGCCACCGGATGCCATCCATCGGGAGAACTCATGCGCGCGACAAAAGGAAATGTGCCCACCGCAACGGACGCGCCTTCCACCTGGCCGCTCAATCCTTCGCCTGCAGATTCAACGATCATTTGTGGGGCTGACAACGAACCCTGCTCTGCTGCTGCCCGAACAAGCGCTGATGACACAACATGTGTTGAGCCCTGACAAAGCGCGCCCGCTTTTGAAAGCACAGAAGCGCGATCAAAACCCGGCGCGACCAACACCTCGCTTAAAATGGGTTCGCCGCGTGTGAGCGTGCCCGTTTTATCAAAGAGGATGGTTTTGACTGAAGCGAGCGTTTCAAGCGCGCCGCCATGTTTGACAAGCACACCCTGTTTTGCAGCGCGCGAAAGACCGGCAACAATCGCAACAGGCACAGCCAGAATGAGCGGACAAGGCGTTGCGACAACAAACACAGCGAGCGCGCGCACCGCATCACCGCTTTGCAGAAAAGCGAGTGCGGCAAGAACAATTGTGAAAACCAAGAAGCTTAAAGCGTGACGATCCGCGAGCCGCGCCATCGGCGCTTTTTGCGCTTCCGCTTCTTCCACCATGCGAATGATGGCGGCAAAGGCGCTCTCGCGCACATCGGTCACGGCAACAAGATCGACAGCGCCCCCGAGATTGGTGATGCCGCTCAAAAGCTCATCACCTTTTTTATGCGGGACAGGTGCGGCTTCGCCCGTCATCACGGATTCATCAAACAAAGCCTCATCGCTTGAGAGTTGCCCATCAACCGGCAAGACATCGCCAGGACGGATCAATAACAAATCGCCAGGGCGAATGAGATCGACAGAAATATCTTCAATCTCGCGGCCATGATATCGCCGCGCGCGACGCGGCGCGCGCGAGATGAGCGCGGTCATGTCTTTACGCGCACGGGCTTTCGCATAGGCCTCAAGCACCTGCCCACCGGCAAACATCAGGGCGACGACATTGCCCGCAACCCATTCGCCAAGCGCGAGCGAACCGGCCATCGAAATCGCAGCCACAATGTCGAGCCCCACGGATCCGCGCAGGAGACTGCGGATGATGATCACAATCAAAGCAACAAGAACAACCGCTGTCCCCGCCGCGAAGACATAGGCCGCAAGTTCGCCTCGACCCAGCGCATAGAGCACACCGCCAAGGATCAACCCCACAAGCGTTACGGCGAAGAGAAGAAAATCCAAAGATTTGAGAAATGCGCGCATGATCTCTTTCTAACGCGAAAGAGACAGAAAGAGCATGAGGCTTAAGGCGGAGCTGAGGGCGAAAGCGCGCGGGCCTCAATCAGCAAATGATCGCGAAAGGCGCGCGCGATCGGCGACAAGCGTTTGCCTTTCAAGAAAACGATCCGCCATGAAGTCTCAATCGGAAAGCCTTCGACCTCGGGGGTAAAGCCCCTCTGACGCCGGATCGCTGCTCAAGGCGTGACGCGAGACGACGCCCACCCCCATGCCGCCCGCAATCGATTGTTTGATGGCTTCATTCGAGCCAAGCTCCAAACGGATACGGGGCTTTAACCCCGCGGCTGAAAAGAGCGCATCGACCGACAACCGCGTGCCCGATCCTTTTTCACGTAAGATAAGACGATCTTCTGCGAAATCACTCAAAGATAATGGTTTTTTGTATTTTTCTTGTTCGGATAAAGGCGCAAGCGGCACGAGCGGATTGGATAAAAACCGCGCCTCCTCGGTATCGAGATCCTCAGGCGGTTTCGACATGATGGCGAGATCATCACGGTTGTCGCGAAGCCGCGCGACAACGCCATCACGGTTCAACACTTCGAGCGCAATATCGACATCGGGATATTTGCGGCAAAAGCCCGCGAGCAGGCTCGGCACGAAATATTTAGCTGTGCTCACAACCGCCACCGAAAGCCGCCCGCGCGTGAGCCCGCGCATACCGTCAATCTCCTGTGTGAAGCCCGACCATTCATTGAGCATCACCCGCGCGGTTTCAGCGAGGCTCCGCCCGGCTTCTGTCAGATGAACGCGACGACCGATGACATCGAACAAAGGCAGGCCAACCGTATCGGCAAGGTCTTTAAGCTGCATCGAGGCGGTCGGCTGCGTGACGCCGCAGACGCGTGCGGCCTCCGTCACCGAGCCGCGCTCGGCAAGCGCCAGAAACAACTGCAATTGGCGAAAGCTTGGATTCATAGATTTTAATCTATGCATTTTCTATAGTTTATCAATTATCTTTTTGAGACGGGCTTTGCTACCCCCGCCCGAACCGGAGGTAGTCCATGTCGAATTTTCTTGATCCCGCGATTTTGTTCTTTGTGCTCGGCGTTTTGGCAGGCGTCTTGAAATCCAATCTTGAGATCCCGCAGCCGATCTCGCGCTTTCTCTCGCTCTATCTCCTGATGGCCTTAGGCCTCAAGGGCGGCTTTGCGCTGGCTCATTCCGGTTTCTCGACGGAGGTCATCGGCGCGATTGCGGTGGCGCTCACGCTGGCCGTCATCATCCCTCTGGTCGGCTATCAATATCTCAAACGCGTGACGGACGGACTGAACGCGGCGGCGGTGGCGGCGACTTACGGTTCGGTGAGTGCTGTGACCTTCATCACCGCGACGCGTTACCTTGATGAACAGGGCATCGGTTTTGGTGGCCATATGGCCGCGGCGATGGCGCTCATGGAGTCGCCCGCCATCATCATCGCCATTCTTTTTGTGAATGCGCAGAGACAGAAGATAAATCCCGCGCAAACCGGAAAACACGGCCAACATGGGCTTGGCATGATTTTGAAAGAGTCGCTTACTGACGGCGCGCAAGTGCTGCTGCTCGGCGCGATGCTTGTGGGGCTTTTATCGGGCGACGCGGGCAAAGCCGCGATGCAGCCTTTCTCCGGCAACCTCTTCACCGGTATGCTTGCCTTCTTCCTTCTCGATATGGGTTTGGCAACGGCAAGAAATTTCCCGCCGCTCAAAGAAATGCCGAAAGGCTTGCTGGCTTATGCGGTGCTGGCGCCGCCGCTTCATGCAACGCTTGCGCTCGGGCTTTCGCTTCTCGTTGGCGTGCCTGCTGCAAATGCGGGATTGTTGATGGTGCTTGCAGCGAGTGCCTCATATATCGCGGTGCCGGCGGTGATGCGCTTTGCGGTGCCGGAAGCGAACCCCTCGCTCTATTTCGGTCTCTCGCTTGGCGTGACCTTCCCGATCAATATTCTGATTGGTATTCCCGTCTATATCGGGATTGCGCAGAGAGTGATTGGGTTGTGAGGAGTGGTGGTCGGTCTTAGGCAGTAGGGCTTAGGAAGTAGGTCTTAGGCCGTAGGGCTACTCTATTACCTAAGCCCTAAGCCCTAAGCCCTCACTCTCAGTTCATCATCCGCTTCCTAAGCTTGGCGACATCGCTCTCTGCGATCTGAAACAAATCGAGCATCGCGTTTAAAGCGCGGTGCTCGTCTTCTGTCAGTGGCCGCTTTTCAAGCTCGATGATTTCATAAACACGCAGCAAAGCCGTCTGCGTCATATCCATGCTGAGTTGCACGAGCGCGCCGACTTCAACCTCTTTCGGGAACGCTTTCAAACCCATGCGACACCTCTTCATGACGGCACCCCTCGGGGACCTCTCAAAATGAAAACGACTCCAGACGCGAAAAGTTGCGCTGATGCATTTCCAAAAAGCAAAACGACACCGGCGCGGATCACGCGCTGGTGTCGGGGTGTTAAGAAAGCCAATTGAGCATGGCCGCGACGTTTTTAGTCTCGCGACCTGGACATGACGCCGCCACCCCGACGTGACGCGTCAGGGCAGTTTGATTTCGGCAGATGCACTGCCGGCTCAATTGGGGCTTCTTAATTCCCCGGGTCATGGCTTTCACATGACCTAAGGGCAACTCTACCAAACCCGCATCAAAGATCAACCTGCCCCGAGCACATGCGCGGAGGGCGGAGGGTAGTAGAAATGAGTTGATGCAAGGTGGGGTTGAAAGGGAGGATTTTAGGGAAATCGCCGCAGCCTGATCAAACCCTTGCCATGAAGACGCTGCGGCATTTCCGCATTGAAAAAATCGACAATTTGGCTATA
>RFZR01000018.1 GCA_009920595.1 Alphaproteobacteria bacterium
TCTGGCCTTTGTTTGAGGCGTTGAAAGCGGTGCCTGTAATGGTGGTCCGTGGCGAGACTTCTGATTTACTTTCGGAAGAAACGGTCAAGGAAATGGTTTCACGTCATCCGCATTGTTCGTCTTTTACCGCATTGAAAGAAGCCCACGCGCCGCTGCTTGGGCGGTCAAAAACAGCGGACGCGATTGTAAGGTTTGTTGCAGCTAGCTATTCGAATAATTAGCACACTCAACTTCTACTCATCACAGATATTCGTATATTGTTTAACAAATCGTAGGAGTGGCAGAATTCAAAAAATCGACTATGCGTTTTTTGTTGCATCTTTTTGCCTCCAAGTCATTGATTTTATTAAATGCGTTTGAAACTCTTGGTCAAAAACCGCTCTAATGAAATCAATGGCTTACCAGCAAATTGTCAAACAATATTTCGTTCAATTTTTTTTGTATAAATCCCCTTTGCACACAACGGAGGCGGGAAGAGTCGTCTCAGCTACCTACCTAAAGTTGAGTAGATTTTTTCACGCCAACGGAAGGGTAACACGCTGATTGGAAAGCGCTGCAACGACGTGTTTGTCGCAATGGCCGAGCGCAGGAGTGGTTCTGTTGTTATTGCGCGCGAAAAAATAAAGCCGCCAATCTTCAATTTGAAACTCGTTGTTAATTCTATCCAGAACATTCAAAAAAATGGATTATTTCAGTCGTGGTTGCCAGTGGAATGGTCGTTGTAAATATCTTTTTGCCAAGTAAGAGATTGACGAAAAACACCGAGAAGACTGAAGCTCTCTTTAAATAGAAAAATGTTTTCACGTGCCTTCATATTGATACTGGATGTTCCAAAATCAAACCATTTATAATTTTGTTCTGTAGCACGTTTGAGACCTTCAACAATAAGAAGTGTTAAACAATGGTTTTCACGACCATATTTCGTTTGAGTCAGATAGAAACTACTTAAGACACGATCATTTAATTTAAAATAACAAATGCCCGCCGCAGGTTTTCCCTGAAAATAAGCGACATCAACGAAAATATCTTCACTAAGATTTTTTGTTAGATAAAGTAAATCTTCGTAAGAATGAGTGGGATCAACTCCATGTTGGGCATATGTTTCTTCAAGCGTTTCCATAAAATCTGTTATGTGTGAGCGATGTTTTATAATTATATCTGATTTTTTTTGAGCTTGACGAAAATTATTTCTGGCTCTCGAGGAAATTGAATATTCAACTGCGTTAGTTGATAAATTTACGACGCTTGATATGTCCATATTAGAAATTTTGAACCCTGATTCTAAAAAAGAAAATATAAAAACATCAAGCGGGAGCTCGGAACAAATAGAAGGCGGTAATGTTATGCGACAATAGTCAATATTTTCGTCATTTAAGTGTTTGATTAGAGTTGAAACAATATTTTTGCTTTGTGAGTAAGAAGGGATTTTTTTTAAAATTATACCGCCGAGACTTGCGCCATATGGTGATAACGCAACCATACGACCATCCGTGTCAGTATCTCTTAAATAGCAAAATTGAGCAATTACATCATCACCTTTTGTGATGACTTTGAACCGCTCCTTATTGGAAAATTTATCTTGATGATAATTCAGAAACTTTCTTTTATGAAACAATGTTCCATTAATTGAATTTTCAACAAAACAATCCCAATTAGCGAGTTGTTTTTCAGTTGCATCTTTGATTATCAACATATTCAAAACATTACTGGCTATATTTCAGCATAAATCACACAAGATTGATCGAATCCCGTATCCTTCAAATCGATGTTTTTGTAATTGCGGCGGATCTTTATGAATTAGTCTGGTATTTTCGTATCGGGACATTGTTTCTGTGTTTAAGTAAATATGTATTGGATGAAAGCCGACAACAGTCAAGTTATCTTTTTTTATAAGATCTCGAATATGTGGTTCTGTATGACCACTATCTTTGAATGTACAAAATATATCATCTTCCCAACAATGGGGAACGATTATTAGACCATTCCAGATTTGCCATGGCTTCAATGAAATATTTGCCGATGCGGGAATATAGACATTCGCATCATGGGTGATATCTCTGCTTCTATAAAAATTTTGAAGTTTTGAACTATTTGTAAGTGAATGACCTCTCACGCATTTTGAATTGGGAATTATATCTAGTAGATTGTCGATAAGGTTTTGTGCGCTAGTCCCTACCTGATTGCGTCCTGCAAGCAGGTGATCAAAGTTAGGGTGTAAACCAAGTTCAAATTTCGAATTCTTTGAAAGTCTTTGAATGAGGGGTGTTTTATGTGTTACAAACCAAGTTGCACATAGGTTGAGACTTTCCACGAGATCAATTGTATCAGTCAAAACATCGTCATGTGCCCAGTCAAAATCAATGGTCAAAAATAATTTGTTTTCCCAAGTGTTGGGGTCTTCGATTTTGATAGATGAAATTGTGGCACTTTTCATTTCACACACAAAGTTTGTACAATAAATTATATCTCAAACGGTAGGTTGAGATAAATAAAAGATCAATGCTTACTTTCTGTGTTATGAAAATGAAAAATGTGCAAAACAGGTCTGAATAGCTCCTAAAATTTGAGGAAACGAAGCTATTATGGCGAAGTTACATTTCAAAGACGATTTCAAACGGGATCTCGTGGTGCGGATCGTCTAGCAGGGGTATTCGGCTGCCGATGTTACGAAGCGGCTGGGCGTCGGCCAGTATTAGCTTTACGGGTGTTGGAAGAAGTTTTCTGGTCCCATCGGTGCTGTTTAGCACAATCGTTATGCAGAGATCCGACAGCTAAAACGCTTTAATAGGCTCAAAATTCACATATGGGGGAGGATCGCTTTTCAGGAGGCAGGCCATGAGAATGAGTGGGAACAGCTTACACGCATTAGTTTCCACGAGATGGACAATGGGCGTGTGGAGCTTACTTATGACTCTGCTATCTCTCGTGGATTTTTGGCGCTCAATTTCTCCGAACTGAAATAAACACTCTGGCCTTTGTTTGAGGCGTTGAAAGCGGTGCCTGTGATGGTGATCCGTGGCGAGACTTCTGATTTGTTGTCTGAGGCAACGGTTGGTGAAATGCTCGCCCGGCATCCTCGTTGCTCATCATTCACGGCATTGAACGAAGCGCATGCGCCGCTGCTTGGGCGTGAAAGGACTGGGGCTTTGATCTTTAAATTTATCGAAAGTGTATAGAAGGCAAATAAGTAAAACTTAATTTGCTCAACCAAATAGCCGTTAAACAGTTACATTTTTCGATAATGCTGTTATGTCTTGGTTAATTAAATAATTCTTTGACCAGCGGTCACCGATTGCACAGCTTCGAGAATGGCACGACTATCAATTTCGAAATGACGATAAAGATCGCGGATCGTTCCGCTTTGTCCGAAATGTTCGACCCCTAAAGACACAACATGATGCCCACGAACCCCACCAATCCATGAAAGAGTCGCGGGGTGTCCATCAAGCACTGTAATGAGACGCGTATGCGGTGAAAGCCTAGCGAGATGGCGTTCAATTGCCGAAGCGGGCGCCGCGTAACCCTGCGCACGAGCTCTTGTCGCAGCGGTCCAACCCGCGTTCAATCGATCTGCTGATGTCACAGCGAGCAAACCAACATCGCGTCTTTTGTCTGCGAGTTGGCCTACCGCATCAATGGCTTCAGGCATAACCGCGCCCATTGCAATAATTACGCAATCCGGATTTGGGCCGGGCTTTCGAAGCCAATAGGCGCCGTCGATCATATCCGCTTCAATATCAGGCGTGAGGGTGCGTGTGATTTGTTCCACCGGCCTTGTTGTCAAACGCAAATAAACAGAGCCGCCACTTTCTTCGCGCACCCATGATGGTTTTTTGTTTTTTTGAGGAGATTTTTGAAGATAAGCGAAGGACCACCGCAATATCACTTCAAGTTCATCGACAAAAGCAGGCTCGAATGAGGCAAGCCCATCCTGTGCCATGCCAATCAGCGGTGTGCCGATGGATTGATGTACTCCACCTTCAGGCGCAAGGGTCACACCTGATGGCGTGCCGACAAGAATGAAACGCGCATCTTGATAACACGCATGATTAAGAGAATCGAGGCAGCGTGCGACGAAGGGATCATAAAGTGTGCCGATGGGGATCAGTCTTTCACCATTCATACTATGGGAGAGGCCCAAAGCGGCGAGCATCAGACAGAGATTGTTTTCAGCAATGCCCAGTTCAAAATGCTGACCTTGTGGTGAAAAATCCCATGCGAAAGTAGAGGGTATTTTTTCCTTTTTGAATAAATCTGCTACGGCGTCATGCGCGAAGAGCCCCCGACGATTAACCCATGCGCCGAGATTTGTTGAAACCGTCACATCGGGCGAACAAGTGACGATGTGGTCGGCGAGCCTATGCTCCGAGCGTGCCAAGTCTTGCAGTATAAGGCCGAAACCTTGTTGCGTTGAGAGCTTTTTTTCTGTGCGGTATTCAAGCTTTGACGGAACAACAACCGTTTCCGCATGAAGACGCTTTTCAGATTTGAGAACATTCGAGCGCGCAGCGACAAAATTTTTGACTTCTTCACGTATTTCTTTGATGGCTTCGAACGGCTCCCATTCATGGGCTTTTCGGATGCCGAGTGCATTCTGAAAGGCGTCAATCTGCGATGGTGTCATCAAGCCGGCATGATTATCCTTATGGCCTTGGAAGGGAAGGCCATAGCCTTTGATCGTATAGGCGATGAAACATTTCGGTCGATCACCTTCGGCTTTTTCGAAAGTCTCAAGAATGAGGGGCAAGTCATGGCCACCGAGATTGGACATAAGCCGCAGCAATTCAGCATCGCTTCGCCTTTCAATTAGCTTGGTGACTGGGCCTTGATCACCAAGATCATCAAGCAATTTTCTCCGGAAGGCAGCGCCCCCTTGAAAGCATAACGCGGAATACAGTTGATTGGGGCATGTGTCGATCCATGCGCGTAAGCGATCGCCACCGGGCTCCGCAAAAGCCGCTTCCATCAGCGTTCCATATTTGAGGATGATCACATCCCATCCGAAATTTCTAAAAATTGTTTCGATCTTTTCCCAAAGGCCTTCGCGAATAACCGCATCAAGACTTTGCCGATTATAATCAATGATCCACCAGCAATTGCGTAAGCCTTGCTTCCATCCTTCGATTAAAGCTTCGTAGATATTTCCTTCGTCAAGTTCGGCATCTCCCGCGAATGCAATGACGCGTCCCTCGGGACGATTTTTCATGCGCCCTTTGAGACAAACATAGTCTTGAACGAGAGATGCGAAAATGGTTTGCGCAACGCTCAAGCCCACCGAGCCCGTTGAAAAATCAACATCGTCGCCGTCTTTCGTACGTGAGGGATAGGATTGGATGCCGCCAAAGCCTCGATAGTTTTCAAGCGAGTCCCGTGTGCGATTGCCGAGGAGATAGTGGATCGCATGATAGACTGGGCCTGAATGGGGTTTAACCGCGACGCGATCCGTCGGCTTCAAAACATGAAACCACAATGCGGTCATGATTGTTGCGAGCGAAGCGGAGGAGGCTTGATGACCGCCAATCTTTAACCCATCCTCATTTGGCCGAATGTGATTGGCGTGATGGATCATATAGGTCGAGAGCCAGAGAACCTGGCGCTCGAGCGCCTCCAAAATCCTTATATTCGGGCGGTCTGCAGGATCCGGCATGTTCCCCATCTCCTCTGCGTCTGTGGTGCGAATCTGCTCGTTAGAGGAAGAGTTTCTATCTGTTGGGTTGGATGCCTCTTTCAAAAAGTTTACTGTAGGTGGAAAGGAAAAATGCACCAAATGTTGCAATTTAAATAAAATAATTGGAATATTATACCAATTTATCCATTTAATTTAGGATGCTATTGCTATGAAGCTTGACGCCATAGACCGGAAAATCATCGCCCTTCTGCAAACTGACAGCCGTTTGACTTTATATGACATAGCCGAACGAGTTGGGCTGACCGCCTCGCCCTGCCATCGTCGTATCGCGCGTCTTGAGCGGGATGGAATCATTACACGCTATTCCGCAATGGTGAATCAAAAAGCCGTCGGACTGCCAGTTTCGGTTTTTGTTTCGATTAAACTTGAACGACAGAAAGAGCGGGAATTGGAGCTTTTTGCTAAGACGATTGCCAAATGGCCAGAGGTGGTTGAGTGTTATTTAATGACTGGTCCGCGCGATTATCTGATGCGCGTGGTTGCGCCTGACCACATGGCTTATGAGCAATTTTTACGGCAAAAATTAACGCGGCTTGAGGGTGTCGCGTCCATTGAATCCAGTTTTGCACTCGATCAAATTAAATATTCGGTGGCGTTACCCCTTTAAGAAGAAAGGCGAATAACGACAGAATTTGCTTTACCGGCAGTGTGTTTTTCTAGAGTTGGTATGACAGGGTAAAACGGTACCTAGGCTACTTGCCAAGTTGATTTTTCGTGTCTAGGCTTCATAAGCCTAAAGTTGAATAACGAGACATAAGGTCAAAAAGGGGGAGGAAACACGCCGACTCGGCGAAGGCTTTGTTGCGTGAAAATTCCGGCCATTTAGGTAACGAAAAATGGTGTTTAGGGTCGTTCGTCGACGTAAGATTCATGAAGAAGTTGCCGATCAGATCGAGGCAGCGATTGCATCGGGTCATTTTGAAATCGGCGACCAACTCCCGTCTGAGCGAGACTTGATGGATCGGTTTGGCGTTGGGCGGCCGGCAATTCGCGAGGCACTTCTTAACCTTGAAAGGATGGGTCTTGTTCATTTGTCGCCGGGTGAAAGGGCGCGAGTCACAAAGCCGACCATTCACGGTTTAGTTGAACAACTCTCGGGGGCGGCGCGTCATTTTATGGCAACGCCTCAAGGAGAGGCCGCTTTCAAGGACGCGCGCCGCGTGTTTGAATCGGGAATTGCTTATAATGCAGCTTTAATAGCGACCGATGAAGAAATTGGGGTGCTTGAAAAAGCTCTTGAGGCCAATCGGCTTGCATTGGGCAATATGGCCGAATTCGAAAAAACCGATATTCGGTTTCACGTCGAGCTTACAAAGATTGGCGGCAATCCGATATTTTTGGCACTTCATACGGCACTCGTCGATTGGCTCTCGCTTCAAAGATTCATTTCCTTGAAATTGCCGGGTGTGGCTGAAGAAGCCTTTGAAAGTCACAAGGCCATTTTTAATGCGGTTTCGGCACATGATGCGTCATCCGCATGGACGGCCATGGACGAGCATTTACGACAAGTGTTTCGTAATCTTGATCACGCTCGCATACAAGGGGTGGCCTAATGCGAGAAAAAAAGCACACAACTCGCTAATAAAGAAGGGGACGAATTCATGGCAACACCGACACTCCGATCGCTCGCGCGCTCGAAAAAGCCCAAATTTGGTACTTTCATCGTCGAGTTTTCGACGCCTGGAATTGGCCATCTTGTCAAAGCTTCGGGGTGTGAATTTGTTCTCTATGATATGGAACATTCCGGCTTTGGCTTTGAGACGGCCAAACAAGCTGTACGCTATTTTGAAGCGGCCGGCGTCGCGATGATCGCGCGCGTTCCTTCAAAAGATTATGACCAGATCGCTCGCATCGCAGATATGGGTGCTGAGGGCATCATGCTTCCGATGGTAAATAATGCCACTGAAGCGCGTCAGATTTTGGACTGCTTGAAATATATTCCTGACGGAAAACGCGGCGTTGCTTTGGGTGTAGCACATGACAATTATACAAGAACGGGCGTTGTTGCAGATCGTTTAAAGGCCGCCAATAAGCGCACGTCTTTGTTCTGCCAGATTGAAACGGCTGAAGGTGTTGAAAATGCCGATGCAATGGCCGCACTCGATGGTGTGGACTGCCTTTGGGTCGGTCACTTTGATTTATCCTGTTCGCTCGGAATTCCTGGTGAATTCGGTCATAAGAAATTCACGAGTGCGATCGATAAAGTCGTGAAAGCCACGCGCAGACATGGGAAAGCTTTAGGTCGCCTTGTGCCTAATGTAGAGACCGGCATTGAGTATAATAAATGGGGCTT
Source organism: Alphaproteobacteria bacterium (assembly GCA_009920595.1). Taxonomy (GTDB): domain Bacteria; phylum Pseudomonadota; class Alphaproteobacteria; order Rhizobiales; family Beijerinckiaceae; genus CAIUPE01. Next base: position 7,983 of record RFZR01000018.1, read on the forward strand.
TGATTTTATTTGTTATTCTGGTGATGCGTGGCTTTTGCAGAGCGCATTATCAAGCGGCATTGATCAATTGCGAAAAGTTTGTGTCGCTCAGAAATAGAAAGCATGTTGATGCAAAACAAATTTCGTGTCGCGCTTTCGGGTGATTTCAAAAAAGCTGATGGGTCACCTACATTTCCGGACTTTGATGTGACGCCGCTTCAAAAGGCGCCACATGTGGAGGTGGTATATCTTGAACCGGGGCCTGCCATTCGCGCAGAGCAGGTCGCTGACATTGATGTATTGATTTTACTTACACCGAAATTTGATGCGAGCAGCATTCACCCTAATGGACGTCTGGCAGCAGTGGCCCGTTTTGGTGTTGGTTATGATAGTGTCGATGTACCGGCATGTACGGCGGCGAATATTCCCCTTGTGATCACGCCTGATGGTGTCCGGCGTCCAGTGGCTGTTTCAATTCTGACTTTTATTCTCGCCCTGACGGGCAAGATGATTGTTAAGGATCGCATCACGAGAGAGGGGCCAGATGGATTTAACTCACGTGGACAGCATATGGGTGTGGGCCTCATTGGCAAAACGTTAGGCTCACTCGGTATTGGCAATATCGGCGCAGAAATGTTTCGCATTTGCAAACCTCTGGAAATGAATTATATCGCTCATGATCCCTACGCCGATCCCAAAGTGGCGCAAGACCTTGGTGTTGAACTCGTAGGTCTCGAAGATCTATTTCTCCGTGCGGATATTCTCACCGTTAATTGCCCCCTCACAGTATCGACGCGGCATATCGTGAATGCGGAACGTTTGGCTTTGATGAAGCCAACGTCTTACTTCATTAATACGGCACGCGGGCCAATTGTTGATCAGAAAGCGCTGACAAAACATTTGCAGGAGGGTCGCATTGCCGGCGCTGGACTTGATGTTTTTGAAGTCGAGCCGGTGCCTACCGATGATCCGATTTTGAAACTCACTAATGCAATACTTGCGCCTCATGCCTTGTGTTGGACTGATCAATGTTTTGCAGGCAATGGCGCGGCAGACGTGCGCGCAGCGCTTGATATCTTAAAAGGGCTTGAACCGCGCGGTGTTGTAAACCGTTCGGTTTTGGAATCAGCAGTTTTTAAATCAAAGCTTGCTGATTATGCGGAACGGTTTGGATAGACAAAGCGTTCCGTAAAACGAGAAGCGGGAAAAATAGTCTCGCAAAAGTAAGGACATCGTCATGGTGGCGATGTCTTCAGGGAAACGGGAGGGTAGAATGAGTCTTCTCAAAAAGATCGCTCTGACTGCATCCGCTGCCATTGTAACGGCCGGACTGACGTCAGCAGCGTGGGCGGAGAGCGCAGCCGAACGAGCTGTTAAAGAAGCCCAGAAATATAAAGGCCAGACGATTACGATCGTGTGGGAGGCTGGTTTGCAGTCACTTGATCCTTTAAACTTTTCAGGCCCACTTTGGGAAAAGCTGACAGGAATCAAAGTAAAGGTTGTGGAAGTTCAGACAGCTGAAATGTTCACGAAAATCATGCAGGAATATCGCGCCGGAACTGGGGCGTATGACGCGTTGAACGTGATCCCAGCATGGATGCCTGACCTTGCAAACGCCGGCGCACTCGAAGTGCTTGATCCCTATGTACAAAAATATGGGTATGGCGATGAACTTCAAAAGATTGCTGCTACCTATCGCGATAATCAAATGAAAGTTGACGGAAAGATTTTTGGCTTTCCTGATGATGGCGACGTCTTCGTGATGTATTATCGCAAGGATGTTTTTGGCGACGCAAAAGTTCAAGAAGCATTTAAAGCTAAAACAGGCCGCGATCTAGCTGTTCCGAAAAATTGGAAAGATTTTGGTGAAACCGGAGCAGCACTCACTGAAATCTTGAAGCCTCAAAACATGTACGGTGCTGCGTTCTTCCGTCAACCACCCTATACAATGTTCATGTTCCAAGAGCGTTTCAGAAATGAGGGTGGCAAATTCTTTGACGCCGAGTCAATGAAAGCAACGATTAATAGTGATGTTGGCGTAAAAGTGCTCACCGAGATGCGCAATGAAAACAAATTTATGCCACCAGGCGTTGAACAATGGGGCTTTGTTGAAAATCTAGCTGCGTTTATGGCAGGTCAGACCGCAATGACGATATCTTGGCCACCTTATGGCCGCTGGGCAGCGGGTTATGGGACGGACGAGAAAGCTTTAAGTTGGGTTCCGAAATCGACTGTTGCTGGAAAAGTGGGCTATGCTATGCCGCCCGGAGGACATCCGGAATTGGCGGCAGGTTTTGCTCTCTCTGTTGCTTCAACGTCTAAGAATAAGGATGCAGCATATCTATTTATCCAATGGTTAAATAGCGAAGATATTTCTTTGCAACGCGTAAAATTGCCAACCGCTTTGCGTGATCCATTCCGTGACTCTCATTTTACGGATCCGGGATATCTTGCGCTTTGGCCAGATGCAAAGGACTACCTTGCTGCGTTGCAAGCTGGCTCAAAGTCAGGCCTTCTCGATTTGTCACTCTTGCAGACAGACAAATATGAAGAAGTTCTCCGCCAAGCGATTGGCAAATTGTGGGCCGGTGAAGATCCCAAAAAGATACTTGATGCGGCCGCGGGTGAATGGGACGCCATTACAAAAAAGATTGGTGTTGATAAGCAGAAAGCCGTCTATGCTAATTGGGCTTCCAAATCGGGCGCCTATCCACAATAATTTAAGGAACGTGTTGATCTGCCCCGACATTTTGTCGGGGCAGATTTCGTAACAAACGAAGGAGTAGGCATTATGGCTCAATCTTTCGCATCGGTGTCTTCTGCTGTGCGCCGGTCGCCGCAAATGCCTGATCATAATTTCCGTTATTGGATCATCGCGCCGTCAGTTTTCCTTCTTCTTTTGATTGGTCTGTTCCCTTTGATCTACGCCTTTGTTGTGAGCTTTCAGCAGATCACAATGACGGATTACGACACGTCCTTTGCGGGTTTAGTTAACTACCAGGCACTTTTTTCTGATCAAAGATTATGGGAGTCTATTCTCCATACAATTGTAATTACCGTTATTGCCTTGCCTGTCGAATTGATATTGGGTCTCGCGCTCGCTTATCTATTTCTCGAAAAAATGTACGGTAAGCAGATCTTTATTTCTTTGATTGTTTTGCCAACTGTAATTTCACCAATCGTTTCAGGGGCGACTTGGCGCTTGCTCTTTGATCAACGCTACGGTCCGATTAATCAAGTTCTTAGTTGGATTGCAGGTCGTGAGGTCGTTATGCTCTGGACGATTGAGCCCATCCTTGTTTATCCAGCGATCCTAATTTGTGAAATCTGGCAATGGACCCCCTTCATGTTTCTTATTCTTCTTGCGGCTTTGTCCAATGTCGATAAATCTTTGACAGAAGCAGCTGAACTTGATGGTGCAGGTTTTTGGAGAATCTTCCTCAAAATTGAATTGCCAGCTATTTGGCCAGTTATGGCGATTGCTATTTTAATCCGTGGTGTGGATCTTTTTAGAATTTTTGACATGGTTTGGGCGCTTACTGGCGGCGGACCAGGCACATATACGGAAACCATCTCGATTTACACATATGTTCAAGGGTTCAGGCAATTTGAGACAAGTTATACGGCCGCGATAGCGTTTCTAATTGTTGCACTTATGAGTTTCGTTGTGACTTGGGCCATTCGTCGAATGGGGTTGGCGAAATGAGCACGAATTCGTTCAATCAAAGGAGATCAATGGTAATATTGGGTCGTTACTTATTAGCTTTGTCTGTTTTGATCTTTTTCGTTTTCCCGATCTATTGGCTCTTTGCCATTTCATTTAAAACGCCTGAGGAAATATTTCATTTTCCTCCGGTTTGGTATCCCCAGAAAATCCAATTTGCTAATTATTGGGTCTTGTTCAAAGACGGAGATGCGACAAGCGTTTGGAATAGTTTTATCTTGGCGGGTTCAAGCACTATAATTGCGATGATTCTCGGAACTATTTGTGCCTATAGTCTCGTTCGGTTTAAGACTGGCGGGGAGAATTTTGCAGTTTGGATTATTTCACAAAGATTAATGCCGCCGATCGCCATCATCTTTCCGATTTTTCTTCTTTATGTGTTTTTCGGTTGGGTTGATTCTTATGGTGGCCTCATTCTTCTTTATACTGCCTTTAATCTTCCCTACGTTATCTGGATGATGCGTGGTTATATAGAAGATATACCGATTGAATTAGAAGAGAGCGCCTTGGTTGATGGTTGTTCCCGCTGGGCTGTTTTATGGAAAGTTGTTTTTCCGATGGCGCGTGCGGGTCTCTTTGCAACAGCCGTATTTACATTCGTCTTTGCGTGGAACGAGTTTATCTTCGCGCTGGTTCTCTCACGTACGGAAGTAACTACCTACACAGTACAAGTCACACATTATTTTGGTGGTCAATCAAATTTCTGGGCCAAAATTGCTGCTATGTCAGTATTGGGCACTGTACCCGTTTTTATTACGGTAGCGACTTTGCAGCGCTTTCTTGTGCGGGGAATTTCTATGGGTGCGGTTAAGGGATAGGGGGCAAAAATGTCGGACGTAAAAATATCTGGCCTCCATAAACATTTTGGGGCGGTCCATGTTCTAAAAGGGATCGATCTCGAAATACCTACTGGTGAATTCACTGTTCTTGTTGGCCCCTCAGGCTGTGGGAAATCAACACTCTTGCGGACAATTGCGGGTTTGGAAGAAGTCGAGCAAGGCGAGATTACAATTTCTGGTCAAAGAATGAATGACGTTCGGCCCCGCGATCGCAATATTGCGATGGTGTTTCAAAATTATGCACTCTATCCCTATCTGAACGTTTTTGAAAACATTGCCTTTGGGTTGCGGGCACGAAAAATGCCCGAGTCTGAAATCAAAGAACGAGTAACTTCCGCCGCCGAGATGCTCGGAATTACCGGTCTGCTTGAACGCTTTCCACGCCAATTGTCTGGAGGACAACGACAACGTGTCGCGATTGGTCGTGCTATCGTTCGTAAAGCGCAGCTCTTTTTGTTCGATGAACCCCTTTCGAATCTTGATGCGCAATTGCGTGACGAAATGCGAGGCGAAATCAAGAAGCTCCATCAAACCATCGACGTTACAATGATCTATGTGACCCACGATCAGATTGAAGCCATGACATTGGCGGATCGGATTGTCTTGATGCGCGAGGGACGAATTGAACAAGTTGGCGCCCCTCTCGATCTCTATGAACGCCCCGCCACGCATTTTGTCGCTGGTTTCTTGGGGAGTCCAAAAATAAATTTTGTTCATGGCGAAGTTCTAATTAGCGGTTCAGAACAAGTCTTGCGTCTCGTTGACGGTGAGACAATCTCTTTACCCGCAATTGCATCGACATGGCCTAAAAATATAATTCTTGGCATTCGACCTCAGTATTTGGGTCTGGCATCAGAATCTAGGAGTCCCGATGATGTTCGTTTTTCACGCATTATTGATCTCATTCAACCGACGGGTTCGCGCACTTATATCACGGTTAAGTTGGGCGGCCGCGATCTTGTAGCTGAAATTGAGTCAACCTCGCGTGGAAATGTCGGTGATGTGTTGGACTTATCATTTAATCGGTTGAATGCGCTGTTTTTTGATCCCGCAACTGGTCGCGCTTTATAGACGTTTTATGGACCTATTTGGTCCAACCGGATTTTCACGTGCTTCATTTTTGGAGTGATTAATTATGGTAACCGAGCCTTCTCGTGCGATTAAACTCTTTGGAACCGATGAAGCGGTTGAAGTGCCGCGCGTGCTCAAAGTGGGCCCGCTAACAGCAGAATTTGAAGCTGGAAATCTGCGCTACATCAAATTCCATGGCATCGAAATGATCCGCGCGATTTCTTACATCGTGCGCGATAAGAATTGGGGAACATATAATCCGAAATTGTCGAATCTAAAGATTGAAGAGAATACCGAAGAGTTTCGTGTAACTTTCGAAGCAGAGGCAGGAGATCAGTCACAAATTTTTCGTTATTCCGCAGTTATTACAGGGAATTCTCAAGGTACCTTGCGGTTTGAAGGAACTGGCACTTCAGTTACGGATTTCTTGACCAATCGTACCGGCTTCGTGGTACTCCATCCTATTGAAGGTGTTGCCGGCGCACCTGCGCGCGTCGAACATGTTGATGGTCGTATTGTTGATACGGATTTCCCCGCTTTGATCGACCCCATCCAACCGATGATGAATTTGCGTGCGATTACGCATGAATTTTCAAAAGGACTCTCGGTGAGATGTCTCATGGAGGGTGATACTTTTGAAATGGAAGACCAACGCAATTGGACCGATGCATCTTATAAAACCTATGTGAGACCTCTGGCTTTGCCCTGGCCTTATACGATCCCGAAGGGTGAAACTCTCGTTCAGGCTGTGTCTCTTAGTGTGTCTGGTGCTTTGAATAAGCAGAACGGTGTCGGCTCGTCTTCTATCATTAAGCTTGAAATCGGGGAGGCGACATCAAGCGTTCCCCCATTAGGTACTGCATTAGATCCTGATGATCTCGATATGGCCGAAGCGCACCATGCTGAATTAAAGGGGATAGGCATTGATCATGTCATTTGTCATTATGATACACGCCGCGGCCATAACCGTTCAACTCTTGAACGGCAAGTTGAATTAGCTCGTTCATTGGGTAAAGAAGTATGGTTAGAGGCCATAATTACAAGAGTTGATGGTTGGGAAGATGAAGTTACTTCGCTTGGCGTAGATGTCGCGGCGCTTGGCCGGCCTTTTTCAGTTATCATGTTGTCTCCGGCTTCGGATATGAAATGTACCTTGCCCGGTTCTGTGTGGCCACCTTGTCCCCCCGCTGACGCGTTATTTATTCATGCTCGAAAGACATTTGGCAGCGTAAAGTTAGCGGGCGGTATGTTCAGCTATTTTACGGAGCTTAACCGTAAGCGGCCTCCTGTTGATTATATTGATCTTGTGAGCTTCACGACTTCGGCATTGGTGCATGCGGGCGATGACCGTTCTGTTACAGAAAGCCTTGAAGCGATGCCGCATATTGCGAGAAGTGTTACGGCAATTTCTGGGATGCGTCCGTGGGTTGTCGGACCAAGTGCAATAGGGATGCGAGATAATCCATATGGCGCTGAAGTAGCAAAAAATCCTCATGATATACGTCAAGCGATGAATCGTAATGATCCACGCCAGAGAGGTTTGATCGCTGCTGCTTTTGATGTCGGTTATTTTTCACATATGGCTTATGGTGGTGCAAAGGCCATTGCTCTTGGAGGCTTTGTAGGACCCTTCGGCGTGCTTCCGACAAAAACAATGTGGAGACAACCATTTTATGATGAGGAGGGGGGTGTTTATCCTGTTTATCATATTCGCAAGGCAATTGCTGAAATGAAAGGCGCTAAACTGCGAATACTAAAGTCATCAAGACCCCGAGATATAATGGGGATTTCTGCTGAAACTTTACATGGTCAAGTAACGCTTATTGCCAATCTAACAGGTTCAATACAAAAGATTGATCTTGGTAATGCTTTTAGCGAAGCAAAACTTATAAGACTTAATGCTGAACATTTTGAACATGCCGCACGAGATACTTTGTATTTTGAAAAAACTCAAACAATGTTATCGAATATCTGTGAGCTTGATGCGTATGAAACGATAAAAATTTATTCCTGATTCAGTCTTTCTACAATTGGGAATGGCTTATTCGTTGATGTTCTAAGAATATTAATTTTTGTAATGCTATTGACTGATTAAGTTATTATTTTCTGTATATTGCATCTACAATTTTGCTGTCGTTACTTAGTAGCGATCATACGCCGTACGCATGCTCAAAATTAAATATTCATTAGCGGCATATCGCCCTATAATTCTTTTGGGTGATTATTGGGGCTTAATGTTAACTTTTACGCCTGGTTCGTCATCCGGAGTTCCGGTGAAAACTATTCCACCTTTCTCTAGAGCTTTTTGAATTTCTATTAGTGTTTGCGAGCGTCCCGTTGGAACGCCGTCTGTTTGTTCGATTTTACTTATAGTTGGATAGCTGACCCCACATTTTTCGGCCAAATCTCGTACGCTCCATTTAAGGATGGCACGTGCGGCGCGAATTTGGAGTCCTGTAATCATTTATTATTGACATC
>RFZR01000171.1 GCA_009920595.1 Alphaproteobacteria bacterium
TTGTCGATGATGATGCCCCAGCACCATACGGATGCAGCCACGAGTCCCAGCATCACAAGCTTAACAACAAAGGCCGCCTGCCAGAACATGCTCCAGAGCGTGATGTCGCTTGTTGCCGCTGCAACACCATTAGCAATGATTTCTGTCGATTCCATGCGTGATGTCCTGTCCTCACGGGCCGCCTTTACCAGAGCCGTCGGCCATGCCGCTCAAATCCGGCAAAACAAGGGCCAAGCCCCCATCGCCAGATCGATCTGATTCAATCAAATCAGTTCAGACATCATCAATGTTAACGGAGTGTTACGATAAGGCTAAAAGCCCTCATTCGACTGAAGCTTGGCGCGGAGAGCGGGGGGCATGCGAGCGGGCTTACCGTCTGCAACCAAGGCCACCAAAACCTCAGCCGTCATTAAGATCTCTTCGCCACGACGAATGCGCTGATGAAGCGTGAGCGAGGCACCTTTGATCGCACCGATCTGTGTTTCAACACTAACGACGTCGTCCATCCGCGCGGGCTTTAGCCAATCAATCGCCATGTGACGCACTGCGAAAGACAAAGCGCCCGCGCCGCCATCACCATATAAAGCCGCTTGATCAATGCCACGCGCGCGTAACGTTTCCGTGCGCCCGCGCTCGAGAAAACGAAGATAAGAGGCGTGATAGACAACGCCTGAAAAATCCGTGTCTTCATAATAGACGCGGATTGCGAGATGATGGGAGTTGTTTGTTCCCATCATTTCAGTCCTCATCCGTAAACAAACCAAATTGCGGCAATTCGCGTTTAGGCTCCGCAAGGCCGAGATGTTTGAAAGCCGGAGCGGTCAAAACGCGTCCACGTGGTGTTCTTTGTAAGAAACCCTGCTGAATGAGATAGGGTTCGATAATGTCTTCGATCGCATCACGCGGTTCAGACAAGGCAGCGGCGATCGTTTCGATACCCACCGGACCACCGCCAAAACTTGTGGCAACAAGATTGAGATAGCGTTGATCCATAATATCAAGACCAATCGCGTCGACATCAAGCATGCGCAGCGCTTTATCGGCAACTTCACGCGTCACCGCAGCAACGCCATCAACGATGGCAAAGTCACGCACACGTCGTAACAGTCGACCAGCAATGCGTGGCGTACCGCGCGCACGGCGTGCAATTTCATTCGCGCCATCATCGGTCATCGGAACACCCAATACACGCGCACCGCGCCTGACAATTAAATCAAGCTCATCAACTGCGTAGAAATTCAAGCGGATCGGAATGCCGAAGCGATCACGCAAAGGTGTTGTTAGAAGACCTGCGCGGGTGGTCGCGCCCACTAGCGTGAATTTTGCCAAATCGATTTTGACAGAACGCGCGGCAGGCCCCTCACCAATAATCAGATCAAGTTGAAAATCTTCCATCGCCGGATAAAGAATTTCTTCTACCGATGGATTGAGGCGATGAATTTCATCGATGAAAAGAACATCACGCTCTTCGAGATTGGTAAGCTGCGCCGCAAGATCACCGGCTTTCGCAATGACAGGGCCGGATGTCGAGCGAAAATTAACACCCAGTTCGCGCGCGACAATTTGAGCGAGCGTTGTCTTGCCCAAACCGGGTGGACCGACGAAAAGCACATGATCTAACGCGTCTTTCCGAGCTTTTGCCGCTTCAATAAACACTTTCAAATTGGCACGCGCGGCTGCCTGTCCAGTGAAATCATCAAGCACCAATGGACGCAGAGATGTATCAAGATCATCTTCGCGCTTTTCAGATGTCATCAGGCCAGGACGCGTCACTTCGCTAACTCCTTCAAGCCTTGGCGAATAAGCGCTGATGTTTCAGCACCGTCACCTAAGGCTTTCACCGCCGCAGCAATCGCACTCATGGCGGAGGCTTGCGGATAGCCAAGATTGGCAAGCGCTGAGATCGCATCGGCAACCGGCTTCGGTGCCGCACGTTCAGCAACTGATGTTGCAAGCGTTGAAAGACCCAAATCAATCGCCGTTAAAGCAGGAGATTTATCTTTGAGTTCGGTGACAATCCGTTGCGCGAGTTTTGGACCCACGCCCGGCGCACGCCCGATCATCGCTTTATCTTGTGTACCAATCGCTGTGGCAATCTCACCGCCAGATAAAATCGATAAAATTGCAAGCGCGACTTTTGCACCAACGCCTTGCACGCTTTGAAGAAGACGAAACCACTCGCGCTCTTGTTCCGTTGTAAAACCAAACAGACGAATGGCATCTTCACGCACTTGCGTTTCGATAAAAAGTGTCACCGCTTCGCCATTATGGAGACCCTGCAATGTACGCGATGAGGCTTGCACAACATAACCAACGCCTTGAACATCGATGATGACATGATCTTCACCAACACCATCGATAACGCCTTTGAGCTTACCGATCATGGTGCAGCCCCGATGCCTTTAAGGCGCAGCTTTTCTTCCACGAGCATGGCCATATCGTGAGCTTCTTGATCTTGATGCGCGCGCAATCCTTCAACGACACCCTCACGATCGGCTTCACTGCGATTTTGACTGACTTTCCATTTACCCATCATCGCCGTGATCGTAATTTCAATACCGACAATGCCGCGAATTTGAGCGTCAATATAGGGTGCAGGCGCATCATCAACAGCCCAAGGCTTTGGATAAGCGCCTTCCATCATTTCTGTAAGGTCGCGGATTTGGCGGGCAATCCAGGGCGCCTGCTCGATCGCGCGAGCGCGACCTTTAACCTGTACCATCGCATAATTCCAAGTCGGCACGACTTTGCCAGTCTCGCGTTTGGTTTCATACCAACCGGGATGCACATAATGCTGCGCACCTTGGAAAACGACGAGCGCATCAAGTCCTTCACCAATCTCTTTCCATTGACTATTCGCGCGCGCGACATGGCAACGGAGCACGCCCTGTTCGCTCGCTTCGAGATCAAGAATGAAAGGGATCGGATTAGCCGTAACTCCTGCGTCACCGCTCGTGATCAAAAGCCCAAGCGGGAAGGCGCGGATCAGGCCCTGCATCGCAAGCGGACTGTCTTCACTAAAATGCGGCGGCTGATACATTTTAAGGTCTCCGGCCGAAAACGATTCAAACTATAATGGGATTCGGGCGCCTCAACAGCGGGTTTTTGATCTTGGACCAACAGAAATGATGGGCCTGTCACGCTTTGAGCCGCTGCGCCAACCCTCGATGTTGTGCATGAGTTAAAGCAATCGCAAGCGCGTCAGCGGCGTCAGGTGTCTTTGCGTCCGATTTCGGCAACAGCACTTTCACCATCATATGAATCTGATCCTTATCGGCATGCCCAGCTCCGACAATGGTCTTCTTGATCAGATTGGGCGCATATTCAGCAACTGATATTCCGGCAAGTGCGGGGACGAGAAGGGCAACCCCTCGCGCATGACCGAGCTTCAAAGTCGCGCGGGCATCTTTGTTGACAAAAGTTTCCTCAACGGCGGCTTCATCCGGCGTGTAAGTGGCAACGATTTCACGCAAGCCATCGTGAAGCTGTTTCAATCTTACCGAGAGCGCTTGCTTCTCGTCCGATTTGATTGTGCCACAGGCGAGAAATGAAAGTTTTGATCCCTCCTGCGCAATCAATCCCCAGCCCATATTGCGAAGACCGGGATCGATACCGAGGATGCGTAAAGCCATTTTATCCGCCAAGCTTGGCGATCAATGCGTCAGAAAATTCAGCATTTGAAAATACGCGCTGCACATCGTCATTTTCTTCCAATGTGTCGAGCAGTTTCATGATTTTCTCGCCCGCCTCATCATCAACCGCAATCATGTTTTGCGGCCGCCAAACAAGGCCGGCTTTGCGCGGTTCGCCAAATTTATCTTCCAAAGCCTTTGCGACATCACGCAATGATTCCATTGCGGTGACAATCTCATGTCCATCTTCTGACGAGGCAACATCATCGGCGCCGGCTTCAATTGCCGCTTCCATCATTTGATCTTCGCCCGCGACTTTGACATCAAATTCAACAACGCCGACGCGGTCAAACATGAATGACACAGCACCCGTTTCCGCAAGCGAGCCGCCTGCTTTTGTAAAATAAGAACGCACTTCGGAAGCTGTGCGGTTGCGATTATCGGTCAAAGCTTCGATCACGACAGCGACGCCGCCGGGTGCATAGCCTTCATAACGGATTTCTTCGTAATTTTCGGAATCGCCGCCAAGCGCTTTCTTAATCGCACGCTCAATATTATCCTTCGGCATATTTTCAGCGCGTGCGGCTTGGATTGCGGCGCGCAAACGCGGATTCATATTGGGATCAGGTAATCCCATTTTCGCCGAGACCGTGATTTCACGCGCCAGCTTCGAAAACATTTTCGAACGCATCGCATCCTGCTTGCCCTTGCGATGCATGATAT
>RFZR01000172.1 GCA_009920595.1 Alphaproteobacteria bacterium
TCAAGAACCATCATCCGAAACATATCAGCCGCGAAGTGGATGACGCGATCCGCGCGAAATTCCCGATCAAGCTCGATCGCAAAGATATGGGTGAAGGGGCGTAATCACTTGGATTTTTCGTTATTGCGAGCAAAAGCGAAGCAATCCAGTTAAAGAATAGGTCTGGATTGCCTCCTCGCCTCACGCTTCGCAATAATGATAATGAAACTCCCGGAATCACAAACTCAAAGCACTCTCATAAAAATAAAATGCGCTGAATAAGGATCACAACATGGCCCCCCTTCCCTCTCATGCATCAACTGTGATTATTGGGGGAGGCATTGTCGGCTGTTCAACTGCCTATCACCTCGGCAAAAAAGGCGAGAAAGATGTTGTGCTTCTCGAGCGTAAAAAGCTCACAAGCGGCACGACATGGCACGCGGCTGGGCTTGTACGCTCCTCGCTCTATACGCAGAACCTGACACGGCTCGCGAAATATACGGTCGATCTCTATACCAATCTCGAAAAAGAAACCGGCCAAGCCACAGGCTTTGTGCAACCGGGCTCCATCTCAATTGCGACAAACCCGGAACGTTGGCAGGAACTGCGTCGCGCCGCTGACATGCTGCGCTCCTTCAATGTCGAAGCCTATGAAATCAGCCCAAAAGAAGCGCAAGCGAAATGGCCGCTGATGAACATCGATGATGTCATCGGCGCGATCTGGTATCCGCATGACGGCAAGTGCAATCCGATTGATACGACGATGGCGCTCGCCAAAGGCGCGCGGATGTCAGGCGTGAAGATTTTCGAAGACACGCTTGTTACAAAAATCGTCGTCGAAAACGGCAAGGCTGTCGGCGTTGAAACCGAAGGCGGCACGATCCGCGCCGACAATATCGTGATTGCGGGCGGCATGTGGACGCGCGCACTCGCTAAGACCATCGGCGTCGATGTACCGTTACAGGCTTGTGAACATTTTTATATCGTCACCGATCCGATGGAAGGCATGACGCCTGATCTGCCAGTGATGCGCGATATGGATCACTGCGCCTATTACAAGGAAGATGCGGGCAAGCTGTTGCTCGGCGCGTTTGAACCGAAAGCCAAGCCTTGGGCGCTTGATGGCATTCCTGCCGATTTCGAATTCGGCGAATTGCCAGAAGATTTCGATCACTTCGCGCCGATTTTGGAAGACGCGATGAAGCGCGTTCCGGCGCTCGGTAAAATCGGCATCCGCAAATTCTTCAATGGTCCTGAAAGTTTCACCGCCGATCAGAAATATATTCTGGGTCCGGCACCCGAAGTCAGAAACGTGTTTATTGCTGCGGGCTTCAACTCCATCGGCATTCAATCCGGCGGTGGCGCGGGCATGGCACTTGCGCATTGGATCACGGAAGGCGAGCCGCCGTTCGATTTGTGGGATGTCGATATCAATCGTCTTTATCCGCATCAGAACACGCAGTACTTTTTGATCCCGCGTGTGTCGGAAGCTTTGGGCCTGCTCTACGCGATGCATTGGCCATTCAAGCAATATGAAACGTCACGTGGCGTGCGCAAAACCGTGTTGCATGATCGCCTTGTGGCGCATAGTGCCTGCTTCGGCGAAGTGGCTGGGTGGGAGCGCCCGAACTGGTTTGCGCGCGAAGGCCAAGAGCCAAAATATCAATACACATTTGGCAAGCCGAACTGGTTTGAAAACAGCCGCGATGAATGCATGGCAGTGCGCGAAACGGTTGGCCTCTTCGATCAAAGTGCCTTTGCGAAATTCCTCGTCAAAGGTCGCGATGCGATGAAGCTCCTAAACCGCGTGTCCGTGAATGAAGTCGATGTGGCCGCGGGCAAGGTTGTCTATACGCAATGGTGCAATGACAAAGGCGGGATCGAGGCCGATCTCACCGTCACCCGCACAGCGGATAATGAATATCTTGTTGTTACAGCGGCGGCGACGCAGCTGCATGATCTCCGTCATCTCGAACGCGCGATCCGCGATGACGAGTCCGTTGCTGTTGTCGATATCACATCCGGTACATCGACAATTGGTCTCATGGGCCCGAATGCGCGCGCTTTACTGCAATCGCTGACGCCAGATGATATTTCAAACGCGGCGTTTCCGTTCGGCACAAGCAAGATCATCGAAGTGGGGCCGACGCGGATCCGCGCGACGCGCATCACCTATGTCGGCGAGTTGGGATATGAACTTTATATCCCGACAGAATTTGCGGCGGGTCTCTTTGATCTCATCATGAGCAAAGGCGGCGCGCATGGTTTGAAGCTTGCGGGCTATCACGCGATGAATTCGCTCCGCATGGAGAAAGCCTATCGCCATTGGAGCCATGACATCACGCCGGAAGATTCACCGCTTGAAGCGGGGCTTGGCTTCTGCGTCGCGTGGGAGAAAAAGGGCGGCTTTATCGGCCGCGAGGCTTTGCTCAAACAACGCGAGCAAGGCATCACGCGCCGTCTCGCCCAATTCCTGATCTCTGATCCCGATGCGATGCTCTATCACGACGAGCCGATTTACAAAGACGGCAAGCGCATCTCGCGCCTGACCTCTGCGATGTATGGCTATAAGCTCGGCGGCGCTGTGGGTCTTGGTTATGTCGGCGCGGATCATCCGATCTCGGTCGATGAAGTGCTCAATGCCAAATACGAAATCGAAGTTGCAGGACAAAAGATTCCGGCGCGTGTCTCATTGAAGCCGATGTATGATCCGACATCGGCACGGATCAAGGCGTGACGATATGAAAATCACCGATCTCGAAGTCATCATCACCGGCAATCCGCCGCCGACATTCGGCGGTCGGTATTTTCTCTTTGTGAAACTCAAGACCGATAACGGCATCGTCGGTTATGGCGAAGTCTATGACGCCGCCTTCGGCCCGCAAGTCATGAAGGCTGCGATTGAAGATGTGTTCCAGCATCATGTGCTCGGCATGGATCCGTTCCATATCGAGCGGATGTGGAAAAACGCCTATGGACGCGGTTATAGCGGCCGTCCGAACCCGACGCTGACGGCTGTGATCGCGGGGCTTGAAATCGCGCTCTGGGACATCAAAGGCAAAGCGCTGAACAAACCCGTTTATGAATTGCTTGGCGGTTTGGTGAACGAGAAACTGCGGTCTTACACCTATCTCTACCCGAAAGATGGCGATGCTTATCAATCGACCGACGTCTATTACAAAGCCAATGTCGCCGCCGAGCGCGCGAAAGAATATTTGGCGCAAGGCTTCACGGCGCTGAAATTTGACCCGATCCCCTACGGCACATTCGATCCGCGTCAGCCGAGCCTTGAGATGATGGAGCGCGCAGAGCAATTCTGCAAAGCGCTACGCGAAGTCTGCGGCACAAAGGCCGATCTCCTCTTCGGCACGCATGGGCAATTCACAACCTCCGGCGCGATCCGTCTCGCGCGTCGTCTTGAAGCCTATGATCCGCTTTGGTTTGAAGAACCGACACCTGCCGATATGCCGGAAGAAATGGCAATTGTTGCGCGGCAGACGACGATTCCGATTGCGACCGGTGAGCGCCTCTCATCAAAATATGAATTTGCGCGCGTACTCGATTTGCGCGCAGCCCATATTTTGCAGATGGCGATCAGTCGCGTTGGCGGATTGATGGAAACAAAGAAAATCGCGGCGATGGCCGAAACAAAATATGCGCAGATCGCGCCGCATCTCTATTGCGGTCCGGTCGAAGCCGCGGCGAATGTGCAGCTCGCAGCCTCAATCCCGAATTTCTTGGTGCTCGAAAGCATCGAGACTTTCGGCGGCTTTTACGGTGCGCTCGTCAAAAACAAAATCAAATGGGAAAATGGCTATGTGATCCCATCACGCGAGCCCGGTCTCGGCATCGAACTCGATGAGGACCTTGCGCGCGCCAATCCTTACAAAGGCAAAGACCTGCATCTCGTGCCGGTCTTTGATCCGATCCATTTGCCGAATTGAAGATCACATAAAGGGAAACGCACAATGAAATACGGCTATGTCGGCTTGGGCCATCTGGGCGCCAATCTTGCAATGAATCTGGTGAAGGCCGGCTATGAAGTCACCGTCACCGATCTCAACAAAGACAATGCGAAGAAGCTGATTGCAGCGGGCGCAAAATGGGCTGACACAGCGCGTGAAGTCGCGGCGAATTCCGATGCCGTCATCACGTGTTTGCCGTCGCCTAAAGTGTCGATGGCCGTGCTCACAGGTAAAGACGGCATTCTGGCGGGCCTAAAAAAAGGCGGTACATGGATCGAGAACTCGACCAATGGCAAAGAAGAAATCGAAGCCATGGCAAAGATTGCCGCTGAACATGGCGTCGAAACGCTTGAAGCGCCCGTGACGGGTGGTGTGCACAAAGCAGCACAGGGCACCATTACGATTTTGAT
>RFZR01000173.1 GCA_009920595.1 Alphaproteobacteria bacterium
ACACGGAACGCGATGGTCATCGTGTGGCCTTTAACGCAGCCTTTGAAGAGTTAGACCTCGGGATCAGTTGGTCTGTTGAGCGTTATGGCGAATTGCTCACTACGGGCGGCGGTAAGGAACGCATGATCCGCCATTTTGATGAAACGACTTGGCCTAATGGTTTTGGTGATCGTTCGGCATTGATCGCACTTCTGCATAAAAAAAAGACTGAGTTATTTACCAAACTCATCGAGCAAGGTGCTTTGCCTTTGCGGCCTGGTGTTACGCGTTTGGTCGATGAAGCGCTTTCATCGAATATTCCCGTTGCGGTTTGTTCGACATCGGCTGAAAAATCAGTGAGGACCATCGTTGAAGTTCTTTTGGGCCCAAAGAGGGCGCCTAAAATCAGCATTTTCGCGGGTGATGTCGTAAAAGCGAAAAAGCCTGATCCAGCAATTTATCTGCTCGCAGCTGAGACCTTATCTCTTGAGCCGCAAAAATGCGTTGTGATTGAAGATAGTCAAATTGGGCTGACCGCAGCAAAAGCGGCTCGCATGAATTGTATCGTGACTAAATCACCCTATACAGAAGACGAGGATTTCTCTCACGCCGACCGCGTGGTCGCTCATCTTGATGAGGGGATTACATTGTCGGTATGTGGTGCTCTCATAAAATCATAAAATGTCGATAGAGAGCCTCAGATCAGGCCTTTGATTTTTTATCGACTTTGGGTTCGGCAATACCAACATATTTACGCAAGGCTTCGCCGGTGATTTTCAGATTGCGTGATGTATTTGCGCGATCAGTGAAGAGCAGGCCGAGATAAAGAACGTCGATCAAAAATAATTGACTGATGCGTCCTTCAAGAAAATCGCCATAAAGCGGCACTTGCGGCGTCGAGCTTTGCCATGTGGCAAAAGTGATGCTTGCCGCTTTACCGACGGCGGACTCAGGATCATTGGTAATCGATATCGTTGTGGCACCATTCTCGCGCGCGAGCGTCAAGGCATTCGCGATGCCCATGGTTGTGCCGGTGTGTGAAATGCCAATCATCACGCATTGCGCATCAAGATTGGCCGCGGCGATGATTTGTGAATAGCTGTCATTGTAAGAAGCAACTTCAAGACCGGCCTTCATAAAGAGATGGCTCGCCTCTTCGCACATCGCGGCCGCACCGCCCACACCGATAAACACCACTTTTCTGGCGGCGCGCAAAGCGGAGACCGCGCGCTGCAAACGATCACCATCAAGCAGGCGTTGCGTGCCTTGCATATTGGCCGAGAGCAGCATCACAAGATTGCCACTGGTGGTAATCAGCGAGTCCGTCTCGTCGATCTCAAAGGGAATATTGGAGAAAGAGGGGCGGCTGCCGACGCCCTCCGCGAGCGAGAGTTTCATGTCGGGATAGCCCTGATAGCCAAGCGCGCGGCTTACCCGACTCACCGTGGCTTCGCTCACCCCGATCAGGCGGGCAAATTCGGTAATCGAATAATCGAGGCGGCTTCCCGCATGTTCCCTGAGGTAATCGGCGACGATTCGTTCCGATTTTCTGAGATCGCCGTAACGTTCTTGGATGCGGTAAACGAGTTCATTGGTGGGGCGGGCAGGGGCATTCACAGGAAAAAATCTCCAGAATCGTGATGATCACTCTAGGGGGCGTTTTTAGCCAATCCAACCGATAAAAGCCTGTTTTCAATACTGAAATTTTCTTTCTCACGGCTTTAGGGAAAAGTCTCCCTCTCATTTTGTTGGCAGTCCATAAAATTATTTTTCTTAATTTTGGAAATTTTTTTCTTGATGCTTTTTGCGGATTATTCTATGTTATCTCTATCGAAAATAAGCCTAAATTTGCCAAAAGGCGAATTCAAGGAGGATCTATGTCGACACCGGCGCGCTCTGCCAATGCTCCATCCAAAGCACTTTTGGAGAAAATTTTTCGAACGGCCTATAAAATCCGGGTCTTCGAGACGGAGGGCATCAAGCTTTATCGCCAAGGGCTCATCCGCGGTTATTTCCATCCCTATCTCGGACAAGAAGGCATTGCGACGGGCGTGTGCGCGGCATTGCGCGAAGGGGATTACATCGCTTCAACTCATCGCGGTCATGGTCATTGCATCGCATGGGGTGCGGATGTGAAGCGCATGGTTGCTGAACTTCTGCAAAAAGAAACGGGCTATTGCAAAGGTTACGGCGGCTCGATGCATATCGCCGATATTTCTGTCGGCAATCTCGGTGCGAATGGTATCGTTGGCGCGGGCACACCTTTGGGTGTGGGTGCTGCGCTTGCTTCACAAATTCGTGGCTCTGATGCGATCACTGTGACTTTCACATCGGATGGTGGATCGAACAACGGCACCTTCCTTGAATCGCTTAATCTTGCTGCGATTTGGAATTTGAATTTCATTCTCGTGATCGAAAATAATCAATATGCTGTTTCAACACGTATTGAGGAGTCAACGCGCGAGACGGATCTTTATAAGCGTGGGCTTGCGATTGGTGTGCCGAGTTTCCAAGTCGATGGTAATGACCCGATCGCTGTGCATGATCTCACGCGGGAAGCGGTTGAACTTTGCCGCGCGGGCAAAGGTCCTGTGCTGATTGAGGCGCGCACATTCCGTCATATGGGGCACCATGTGAATGATCCTGGCAAATATATGCCAGAAGATGAATTGGCTTATTACAAAGGACGCGATCCGGTTGATCGCGCGCGCACCGCTCTTCTCGAAATGGGCGGAGCGAAAACGCAAGAGATCGCGGCGATTGAAGCGGAAATTGCGGCGGAGTTTGAAGACGCCGTCGAATTTTCAAAAGCAAGTGCAGAAGTAACACCCGAAGCCTTCCGCGAATTTGTGGTTGGGTATTGAGACGGGGAGGGCAGGATCATGGCCATGCGTGAAATTATGTATCGTGATGCATTGCGCGAAGCGATTGATGAAGAAATGGCGCGTAATTCGGATGTCTTCATCATTGGTGAAGGTATTGCAGAGCGCGGCGGTTCTTACAAAGTCACAGAAGGGCTTCTTGCTAAATATGGCCCGAAGCGTGTGCGTGATACGCCAATCGCTGAAGCGGGTATGATTGGTGTGGGTGTGGGTGCGGCGATTGCTGGCGCGCGTCCGATCGTTGAAATTCTTTATGTCGATTTTGCCATGCTCGGCATGGATATGATCGTCAATCAAGCGGCAAAATTCCGGTTGATGACGGGTGGCAATGGGCGTGTTCCTTTTGTTATGCGCACCCAAGGCGGTGCGGGTGGCGGCGTGGCCGCTCAACATTCGCAAAGCCTTGAAGCTTTATTCTATCACATTCCCGGTTTGCGTGTCGTGATGCCGTCAACGCCGTCTGATGCCAAAGGCTTGTTGAAATATGCGTTGCGTCAGGAAGATCCGGTGATGTTCCTTGAACATAAGCATCTTTACATGACGAAGGGTCTTGTGCCCGATGGTGAACACATCATCGAATTCGGTAAAGCCGACATTAAACGTCCGGGTAAAGATGTCACGCTGATTGCGTGGTCAAATATGATCCCAACGACCTTGGCTGCAGCAGAAGAATTAGCCGCGCAAGGCATCGATGCCGAAGTGGTTGATCCGCGCACCTTGGTGCCACTTGATAAAAAGACCATTTTGGAGTCGGTTGCGAAGACAAAGCGCGCTGTGATTGTGCAAGAAGCCAATCGTCGTGGTGGTGTCGCCTCTGATATCTGCTCGATCATTCAAGAAGAACTCTTTTATGATCTTGATGCGCCGGTCACGATTGTTGCCGGTCTTGATATTCCGATTCCTTTCAATCTTACGCTTGAGAAGGCGAGTGTTCCGCAAAAGCATGATGTTGTGGCGGCGGCACGGCGCGTTCTTCATGCCGATCCGATTGAGCTTGCAGCTGAGTAATTTTTTCTTCGTTCTAAAGGCGCTTTGCCATGACTTTGCATGTTCTTGAAAAACTCGCGGCGACAAATCCTGATTGTGAAATCTGGTTTGATTCTTCGCCTCTCGTTTATGCGAGCTGGAAACGTCATGTTTTGTCGAACGCACCAGCAGAAAAGCGCAGCGCTTGGGATCAACAACTCACGCGGTTTTTTGATCGTGCTGATGTAGAGAAGACCGGCGCTATGGGGTTTCGTGGCGTGACCACAAATCCACCGTTATTGTTGCAAGCGATCCAGGATGATCCGGATTTCTGGATGCAAGAGATCCGTCGTATTGCGCTAGAAAAGCCGAAAGCCTCGGTCGAGGAAATTTATTGGGATATCTATCTCGATGTTGTGCGTCGAGGTGCAGCGATGATCCGCCCTGTATGGGAGAAGAGTCACGGGAAATATGGCCTTGTATCGGGTCAGGTTGATCCGCGTTATGTTGCTGACTACGACAA
>RFZR01000174.1 GCA_009920595.1 Alphaproteobacteria bacterium
GGGCAATGGCGTTGAGAGAATTTTTTCGCTGAAAGTGAGATCTCGCTTTGGTAATTCAATCGCAATCTCGATGGGCTGTTGACCGCCGCGCTGAGAATAGCCGAGTCTCACACCCCCAATCAGAGCGCCGATTGTGTCATAGACAACCCGTTCTTCGACACCATGATATTCAAGCTTTTGCTGATCAATCTCGAAACGCATACGCGGTGCGCGCAACCCAAAGCTATCATCGGTATCAACGACAAAATCGACAGATTCAAAAGCTTTTCTGACATTTGCAGCTAATTCGCGGCGCGCTTCGCTTGTTGGGCCATAGATTTCCGCGAGCAATGTCGACATGACAGGCGGGCCCGGCGGGACTTCCACGACCTTCAAAGCACTATGGTCCGGTAATTTCAGCGCTTTAAGTCTTTCACGAATTGCAAGATCACCCTGTTCAGGATTAGAGCGATAATAATAGTGCCTGACCAATCCGTTGAAATTGAAAGGCGCGCTTGTGCCTGAATAAGATTGGATCGACACGAGTTCGGGCAAATCTTTCAAAAGCGTTGCCGCATCCGTCAATGTCCGATCGGTCTCTTCCAACGATGTACCACGCGGTAGATCGAGAACAGCCTGCACTTCTGACTTGTTGTCAAAAGGCAAGAGTTTTACACGAACGCTTTTCGTTGCGAAAAGTGTTAGAGATGCAAGCGTTACGACACCAACGATGATTAAAAATCTTTTTGAATTTTGACGCCCTTCCAGCAAAGGCCGAGCGACACGACGATAGATTGCGCCCATTGCACCGCCATCATCCGCGTGTCCATGTTCATAGTCATGCGCAGCACTCTTTGTTCGGCCCTTTATGCCTACAACTTTCATGAGAAGCCAAGGCGTGATGGTGACCGCGACCATATAGGGGCCCATCATGCCGGAGACAAACATCATGGGCAGCAGAGCGGCGACGATTGTGAGTGTAGCAACAATTGTCGGATTACCGACCTCGGCAACCGCGTGAATGGCGGC
This sequence comes from Alphaproteobacteria bacterium, assembly GCA_009920595.1. Classification (GTDB taxonomy): domain Bacteria; phylum Pseudomonadota; class Alphaproteobacteria; order Rhizobiales; family Beijerinckiaceae; genus CAIUPE01. The sequence goes on from RFZR01000174.1 coordinate 1,009, forward strand.
CTCGATTCGGCTACGCTCATCTTTCATCGCCCAATGGCGAACAATGTTTTCAACAACGACAATTGCATCATCAACAAGAATGCCAATCGAAAAAATAAGCGCAAAGAGACTGACACGATTGATCGTGTATCCCATCAGCCATGATGCAAAAAGTGTCAATAGAATCGTTGTCGGGATAATCACAAGAACGACGACACCTTCGCGCCAACCAATGGTCATTGTGATCAGGATAACAATCGAAACTGTTGCGAGCGCCAAGTGAAAGAGGAGTTCATTCGCTTTTTCTGTAGCCGTCTCGCCATAATTGCGGGTGATTTCGATTTCGACACCCTTCGGCAAAATTTTGTCTCTCACAATATCAAGACGATGGATGATATCATCCGCGACAACAACAGCATTTGATCCTTTACGCTTTGATATGGCCAGACTCACAATAGGGCGTTTGACAAAAGATCCGTCTTTTGCACGGGTGAACGTAAAGGCAAGGTGATCGGGATCGGCTGCGCCGACAACGACATCTGCGACATCTTTCACGTAAACAGGGCGTCCATCACGCGTGGTCATCAGTAAGAGACCAATATCAGGCACACCTTGTAGAGTCGATCCGGCTAATACAGGCACTGATTGGCCGTTCTTTAAGAAAGAACCAACACCGAAGGAGCGGTTAGCGCTGGAGATTTTCTCAACGAGTTGGTTAAGTGTTACGCCATAAAGTGACAACCGCTCGGGATCAGGCTCGATACGAATCTGATTTTTATCACCGCCGACGAGATAAGACGTGCCGACATTATCAACTTTTGTGAGCTCATGTTGAAGCTCTTCGGCGATTTGATAAAGTGCGTTTGGTGTCCAATTATCGACCTGTTCCGGTATCGCTGAAATTGCGAGGACAATTGTAGCAACGTCATTAATACCACGTCCGACGATCAGGGGCTCAGGAATACCAATGGGTAAGCTTGAGATATGAGCTCGAATTTTTTCGTGTACGCGCAAAATGGCCGTGTCTTGATCTGTTCCGACGACAAAGCGTGCCGTAACTACAACGCGATCATCAAGCGTATTGGAATAGACATGCTCAATGCCGTCTATTCCTTTGACGATATCTTCTAAGGGCCGTGTAATCAGTTCAACAGCATCGGCCGCCTTATAGCCATTGGCCATAACAACAATATCGACCATGGGAACGCTGATCTGCGGTTCTTCCTCGCGCGGCAAGGCCGTTAGCGCAATCGCTCCAACGAGCAAAGACGCAATTAAAAGTAATGGTGTTAATGGCGATGTTATAAACGAACGCGTCAGTGAGCCAGAAAATCCAAGCTTCATTTGGACACCACGCGATCACCAGCCTTGAGGCCAGAGAGGATTTCAACTTTGTCGCCCCGAACTTCACCTAATTTTACGATAATTTCTCGATTATCCGTCAGTCGGACATAATCCAAACCCGCTCGTTCAAATACGCTCACTCTTGGCACAAGCAGCGTCTTGCGTGTCCCTGTCGATACGTAGACACGGGTCCGCTCGCCAACAAAATAGTCGCCTAGCTTGTCAACTGCGACATCGGCGATCACACGACCACCTTTAATTTCAGGATATACGGTTCGAATGATACCGGTCTTTACGGAACTATTCGTGTCTTCGGTATTATTGGCATCGCCCCGACCTGCAATCTGCACATTATCGCCTTCATGCATGAAACGGGCATGGCGTTCGGGCAATTCGACGCGCAAAATATAATTGTCTTCTGCCAGCGTCGATATTGTCTCGCCCGGCATGACAACAGTTCCTTCGGAGACCGGCACCGTCAACACGCGTCCCGTCGCAGGTGCGCGAACCGTTCCTTCTGCTGTTTGCTGTATAATGACATCGCGGTCAGCATTCAGGGCGCTTAGTTGGCGTGTTGCGACATCGAGTGAGGCCTTCATCTGATCAAGCATGGCTTGGGAGGCCGAACCATTCTTGAAGAGTTCGCTGACACGATTGAAATCGGCTTCGGCTTTGAGGCGGAGCGCCTCCTGTGACTGGATACGCTGATCAAGACCTTTGATCTGGAGCGCCAGCTTCTGGTCAACAATTACGGCCAGGTCTTCTCCGGCCTCCGCCATCATCCCCTCTTTAGCCTTAAGGGTCACAACCGTCCCGCCAATACGGGCACGGGCCAGCAACATTTTTGCGGGTTCGACGGTCGCGATGACGGCCTTTCTGTCCTCAATTTGAGACGGTTCGACCAAAAATTCGGCCGAATGAGCAGTATTTATCGCAAATCCTGCAACAACCGCCCCGGCTAAAATCAACTTTTTCATTGAGGCCTCCAAATTTGATTTGACATTAATATTAGAAATATCTAATTTAGCAAGTATGAATTTAACAGAATTAGCTCCCCGAGCCGCGGAGGCCGAAAATTTTCTCAAAGCGATGGCGAACCGTCACCGCCTGATGATCATGTGCGAATTGCACAAGGGCGAATGCCATGTATCCGCTTTGCGAGACGCTGTTGGCTTGAGTCAGTCTTCACTCTCTCAACATCTTTCGCGCTTGCGTGAAGACGATCTCGTCAAGACGCGGCGTGATGCACAGACCATCTACTATTCGCTCTCGAATCCGAATGTCGCGAGCCTCATCGCCCTTCTCTACGAATTTTACTGCAAAGCCGGTTGTGAACCGACCGCATTGAATTAACAGAAAGGACCTTATCCTATGTGTATCGACCGTTTCGTTATGGCCTTCGCGGGCACCATTATTCTCGTAAGCACAATCTTAGCCGCTTTAATTAGCCCATGGTTCTTAGTCGCAACCGCGTTTGTGGGTGCCAATCTCCTTCAATCTTCATTCACAGGCTTTTGTCCTCTCGCAATTATTTTAAAGAAGACCGGTATGCGTTCTGGTGCGGCATTCTGAATAAACTCTGCACTTAATCAATCGCGATTAATGCATGATGCTTGTTATTGTTTTAATTTTATTTGTAATTTTAGGAATGATCTTATCGAATTTAATCCTGATAGCCATTTTGGAAGCAAGTAATTTTTCAACATTGCACGAATTAAGGGGTGGAATTTAGCTTATTTTAAAATTTAATTTTAAATTCTAATGGCCATTTCCTTTAACTCCGGTGACAAATTAAAAATTACTGTTATCTGCAAATTTTGGCAACAAGTTCGAGGCTCATTTTTACAAAACAGATGTTATTCCTCCATCAACATAAAGCACGTGACCATTTACGAAAGATGATGCATCGCTTGACAAGAATATAGCGGCCCCGACGAGTTCGTCGACATCGCCCCATCGACCAGCGGGCGTTCGCTTTTCAAGCCATGAAGAAAATTCCGGATTGTCTACG